>CAJMMA010000035.1 GCA_905214435.1 uncultured bacterium | reverse complement strand
TGATCCGGTCCGACCGGGCCGCGCGGCAAGGAGATATATTGCCAGACCGGAGGGGCGCCGGGGGCGGGAATCTGGGCGTACACATTTCCTACACATATTAAAACCCTGCTTACGTTTGCCAGCCGTTCTCTACCGCTCACCGAGGGCCTCTTTATAGTGAAGCGTCATATGGCTAAAGCTGATAGGCTCCCTTAGCCAAGGCACAGCCGGCATCGAGCAACTCATCGCGCTCCTCCACCGAGAACCCCTCGGCGTATACGCGAACCACCGGTTCGGTCCCGCTGGGGCGGATCAGCAGCCAGGTGTCATCCTCGAATGCCAAACGTAAACCATCCATATGGCTTACAGCCTGCGGCGCCTTGCCGCAAATCGATTTAGGATTCATGCCAGGAAGCAGCGTTCGCAGCGATTCGGCGTCTTCGGCCTCAAGGCGCAAATCGCGACGCCCATAGCTCGTCTTACCAAAACTGGCCTCGAGCTGATCGACCAAAACGCCCAAAGGCGCGCCCGTCTTTGCCATAAGCTCACACAGAATCAGACAAGCAAGGATTCCATCACGCTCAGGCATATGCGCGGCGATGCCGATACCGCCGGCCTCCTCGCCTCCCATGAGGACGCCGCCCTTCTTCATCTCTGCAGCTATATATTTGAAACCGACCGGCTTAACGGTCACACGACAGCCAAGCGCCTCGGCAATGCGACGCACTAGCGTCGAGCACGAGAGATTGACGACGACACGCCCCTCCAAATTGCGGAATTGAACGAGGTCGCCCAAAACAAGCGCCATGATTTGATGCGGATGAATATATCTACCGCGTTCGTCGACCGCACCGATACGGTCGGCATCGCCGTCGGTCACCAGGCCTGCGCACGCCCCGTCCTCGACAACCGCACGCTCGCAAGCGTCCACCCACGGCTCAACAGGGTCGGGGCAAATGTCCTCTTGATCGGACGACTGTCCGGCATGAATCTCGTGCACCTCGACGCCTAGCTCCCGCAGCAGGTCGGCAAGATATCCCTGGGCCGCGCCGCCCATGGGGTCAACTACCACACGCAGGTGAGCGGCTCGAATGGCCTCGGCATCGACAAACGATGCCACCGCCTGCATATAGTCAGGAATAATATCCGCGGTGCGATAGCGTTCCTCGATCCCCATCGGCTCGGGGGCCATAGTCTCTTCGAGCTCTTCGATGACATCCTGATTGGCCGTCGAGCCATCTCCCATGCGCAGCTTAAGGCACAGATACCCCTGCGGATGATGGGATCCCGTCACCATGAGCGCACCGCAGGCCTCGCCGTCATACGCCGCCGCCCACGTAAGGGCGGGGGTCGGAACAGGCCGAGATGCGAGCACTGCGTCCAATCCGTGAGCGGCAAGCACGCCTGCCGCAAGCTCAGCGAACTCGCGCGCTAAGGGCCGAGTGTCGAACCCTATATATACCGTTTTGCCCGGATTGGTCTTTTGCCACAACTCGCCGACGGCATCGGCGATACGGGCAACGTTATCGGCAGTGAAGTCCTCATCGACGCGAGCGCGCCAACCGTCAGTTCCAAAATGAATTATCGCGCACACGCGCAGACACCTCGCAGTGTTTGGATCATGGTACGCATGAGGTATACCCGCAGCACGCACCCGGCAACCTGCCGGTACCAGCATTCACCATTTGGGCAAATGCTGCCGAGGACATGCAGGCAATAAAAAAACCGCCCCGTATGGAGCGGTTTTGCCCTTTATATATCGAGCGCCTCGGCCATCGCTGCCGTAGTGATTGCCGTGGTTCCACAGCAACTGCCCACCATTGCGGCACCGGCATGTCTCCATTCGATGCATGCGCGCGCGAAAGCTTCGGGGTTCTCGTGCCATACGGGGCCATCCTGAGTCTGGACCGGATCGCCTACGTTGGGACGCACCGTGACGGGAGTAGTCGCCGATGCAACCATCCTGGGCACCGCCGCGTTCGCGGCCGCAAGCGAACAGCAATTAACACCAACCGAGTTTGCGCCGTGTTTTTCGGCGTACAAAACGGCTGCCTCGATGTTGAGGCCATCGCCCAACAGGTCGCCTTTATCGTCAACGACAAAACTCACCAGGACAGGCATGCCGTCGGCGGCATCTCGGGCGCCGGCAAGCGTGGGCTGCAAATTACGGATAGACGTCACCGTCTCGATCAGCAGACCGTCAACACCAGCATTGAGCAAGGCGTGCGCCTGTTCGCGCGCAATGCCTCGGATTTCACGATACTCGACAGAGTCTTCGGCAAACCACTCAATACCGATCGGGCCCATCGAGCCCAGTAGCAGCTGAGGGTGCGCCTGGCGGGCATCGTCGACGGCCCCGCGATTGACCTCCGCCACGGACGGCGCAATCTGATCGTGCTTGAGGGCATAGCTCGATGCCTGAAAGGTGTTGGTAATGAGCACCTGCGCGCCGGCGGCGACATACAAGCGATGAATACGAGAAACGGTCTGCGGCTCTGCCAGATTCCAAAACGCCGGTGGAATGTCGGCGGCATCGTACTCACTCAACAGAACACTGCCCATGGGGCCCTGCGCCAACAAGGTCTCGCTCGACAAGCGGCGCGTAAGTTCCTCGGCACCAAAGCGGTTGTAATAACTCGTATCCATATATATCCCGCTATTCCTCGACGCTGATTCCCTGCTTTTCGAGATAGGCGAGCCAGCGGTTCATCGTGTCCTCGGATAGCGCATGCTCCATCATGCAGGCCTCGGAATCGGCTCGCTCAAATTCGACACCAAGCTCCTGAACCAAAAACGTGCGGATGAGGCGATGACGGTACCAGATAGCCGTACCAACCTCGCGGCCGCGATCGGTCAGGACTACCTTGCCGTAGTGCGATTGCTCGACAAGTTCGGATGCTTTGAGCGCCGAAACCGCTTTATTGACCGATGCCTTGGAGACGCCAAGGCGCTGCGCGATGTCGACCGATCGCACGCCGTTGGTTTCCCCCTCTTCGCTTTCAATGCGAACCATGCACTCCAAGTAGTCTTCGTTCGCCACCGTCAGATGTAGTTCGCGCGAGCTATTTGTCGTATCCATGATCTTCCGTCCCTTCTGCATTCATTGGCTGATTCTACCCCATCCAAGCGTCGCGGTATGCCGTGGCATACCGTGCTAGAGTTCTTGTTGCACACGACGACCAAGATTGGAGCGGTCTTTATGGAAAACACCACCACGAACCCCGATGTCCTCGAGCGCTTTTTGCGCTACGTCCAGATCAACACGCAGTCCGAGGATGCAAACTGCGACCAGGTACCCTCGAGCGCCGTTCAGTTTGACCTTGCCAACGTGCTGGCTGAAGAGCTGCGCGAGCTTGGTGCGGAAGATGCCCACGTGACCGAGCACGCCTATGTCTGCGCGCATATCCCCGCAAGTGTGGGCGCTGAGGACAAGCCCGCCCTGGGCCTGATCGCCCATCTCGACACCACCGAAGTTGCACCGGGCGCCGGCGTGAAGCCGCACATCGTGCACTACGAAGGCGGCGACCTGGTCTGCGGCACGGTTGACGGTAAGCCCGTTGCCATGAGTACCGCCAAGCTTCCCGCCCTGAACGACCTCGCGGGTGAGGACCTGGTCTGCAGCGATGGCACCACGCTGCTGGGCGCGGACGACAAGGCAGGCGTCGCCGAGATCATGTCGCTTGTCGCGCGTATCGCTCAGGACCCTTCTCTGCCCCATCCCGCACTCGGCATTTGCTTCTGCCCTGACGAGGAGATCGGTCACGGAGCCGAGCTGTTGGATATCGATACCTTTGGCTGCAAGTACGCCTACACGGTCGACGGCGGCCCCATCGGCGAGCTGGAGTGGGAGTGCTTTAACGCCGCCGAGGCGACCATCCGCTTTGAGGGCCAGTCCATCCACCCGGGCGACGCCAAGGGCCGTATGGTCAACGCAGGCAATCTGTTCTGCGACTTCAACGCGTTGCTCCCCTACGCGCAGCGCCCGGAGTATACGGAAGGCTACGAGGGCTTTTATCACCTTGAGGGTGTATCTGCAACCGTCGACCACGCCACGGCGCGCTACATCGTCCGCGACCATGACGCCGCCAAGTTCCAGCAGAAACTCGACCTTATTGATGCCGCCGCCTCGATGCTCAACCAGCGCTTGGGTGACAAGCGCGTGACGGTCGAGATTAAGCAGCAATATCGAAATATGGCCGAGATCGTTTGTGACTTTCCCGAGCTTATTGATGTTGCCAAGGAAGCCTACCTTGCCTGCGGCGTTGAGCCCCAAGTGCTGCCGATTCGCGGCGGCACCGACGGCGCGCAGCTGTCGTTCCGCGGTCTGCCCTGCCCCAACCTTTCCACCGGCGGCTATTGCTACCACGGCGTCAACGAATTCGTCCCGGTCAGTTCGCTCGTCAAGATGACCGACGTCCTGCAGGAGCTCGTCGCCCGTTTCGCATAAGCCTGGCTGCATAAGCCCAAAAGACGAACCGCCCCGTCCTCTACAGAGAACGGGGCGGTTTTTGATACAAGGGGAGTAGTCAACATCGCAGGTTGAGCCAACGTCAGCGAGCGACGTCCAAGGCGAACAAGTTGGCATGAAAAAGGCAGGGCATTGACCTTCTGGTCATGCCCTGCCTTTTGAATGACAAATTGTCGCCTTGGGCGGCGCGCAGCGTCGAGCCGTTACGGCGTTTGGTAAAACGCCGTAACTTAGTAGTTGGCTTCGTAGCCGTTGCCGTCGCCGGTGGGCTCTTCGTAGTAGTCCGAATCGCTCGAATCGCTTGAGTCATCGGAATCGTCAGAGCTGACCGATGAGGTTGCGGTACCGTTTGCGTAGTCGTCAGACGTGTTGTTGCTGAGGTCACCGATCGTGGAGCTGGAGCCGTCGGAAAGACCCATGGTGTTGGGGCCCTTGGGGTCCTTGCCGGCGTCGACACGGGCCATCATTTCCTTAAGCTCGTCTTCGTAGACAAAGACATAGCTCACGCCGTCGATCATGGTGCTGTCGTCGGCGTACGAGGGCAGGTTGGCCGAGTAGATACCGTCGACATCCATACCGCGCATGGCATTGACCGTAGCCACGATATCCTGAACGCTCATATCGGTTACGAGCATATCGGACAGCGAATTAACCAGGCCAAAGATCTTCGTGGCATCGAAGTTATTGAGAATCTGGTTGGCAAGGGCGCCAAGCACCTGACGCTGGTGGCGCATGCGCGTGTAATCGCCGTCGGCATAGGTGTAGCGGCAGCGGGCATAGGTAAGGGCGGTGGCACCGTCCATATGCTGTTGGCCAGCGGTAATCTTAATATCCAGGTGCTCGGGGTCGTCAACATCATCGGTTGCGTTAATGTCGATACCGCCAACCGAATCAATCAGCGCCTGCATACCGTCGAAGCTGACCTCGGCATAGTGGGAAATCTGAACACCGCACAGCTCGTTGACCGCCTCGACCATGGCCTCGGCGCCGCCAACGGTATGGCAGGCGTTGATCTTCATGGTCTCGCCCTTGTACTCGACCTTGGTGTCGCGCGGAACGGAAATGAGCGTCGCCTGCTTTTGCGTGGGGTCGATGCGTGCCAGGATAATCGAGTCGGCACGATACGTATCCTCGCCCGGACGGCCGTCGGTGCCAAGAAGCAGCACGTAGAACGGATCCTTTGCCTCATCGGTGTCAACCAGAACCCGACGCAGATTGTCGGTAATGACATTAGAATCGCCGAGCTTGCCCATAATGGTGGCAAACCACAGGCCGGCAGCGGTAGTGGCACTCAACAGCACGCCAAGCACGACAATGAGCGCGACGTGACGAATCGTGTGGCTACGACGACGTTGGCGAGCGCGCTCGGAATAGCGAGCCACGTTATCGCGACTGTAGATCTTGGCCTGCGCACCAGTTGAGGGTCTTCGGGTGGTGGTATCTGCGAGGGGCTTTTTATTAAACATAGGCAACCTGTATTAGTAGATGACGGGATCGGGGACGGTAGCATGCTCGACATGCGCGCCGAGCGCCTGCAGCTTTTCGACAAACTGCTCGTAGCCGCGCTTGATGTGATGGATAGCCGAAACCTCGGTCGTCCCGTCGGCGATCAAGCCCGCTACGACGAGGGCCGCTCCGCCGCGCAGATCGGGCGAGGTAACCTGTGCACCCGAGAAGCCCTTGACGCCATGAATCATGGCATGATGGCTCTCGATACGAATGTCGGCACCCATGCGCACCAGCTCAGAGGCAAACATAAAGCGATTCTCGAAGATGTTTTCGGTAATAACAGAACTGCCGTCGGCAAGGGCGGAGAGCACCATAATCTGCGCCTGCATGTCGGTCGGGAAACCGGGGAACGGAAGCGTCTGGATGTCGACCGGCTTGATACGCTCGGCACGGTTCACATGGACGCCATCCTCGACGCGCTCGCAGTCGATACCCATAAGCTCCATCTTCTTGAGCACCATGCCCAAGTGAATGGGGCAAAAGCCCGTGACATCGACACCGCGATCGTCGGCCATCAACGCACCGGCAACGATAAAGGTACCGGCCTCGATGCGGTCGCCCACCACGCGATGGGTAACGGGATGGAGCTCTTCCACGCCTTCGATAGTCACGACGGGCGTACCGGCGCCAACAATCTTGGCGCCCATCTCGTTGAGCATGTTAGCGAGATCGACGATCTCGGGCTCGCGGGCGGCATTGTCGATAACCGTGGTGCCCTGTGCGCGCACAGAGGCCATGATGAGGTTCTCGGTCGCACCGACGCTGGCAAACTCGAGCGTGACGGTGGTACCGCGCAGACCTTGGGGCGCATTAGCGTTGATGTAACCGTGGGCGGTATCGAACTCAACGCCCAGGGCCTCAAGACCAAGAATGTGCATATCGATCTTACGAGCACCCAGGTTGCAGCCGCCCGGCATGGCAATTTTGGCGCGATGGAAGCGGCCCAGCAGGGGCCCCATGACGGCGGTGGAAGCGCGCATCTTGGCAACGAGCTCGTAGGGGGCCTCCCATGAATCGACCTGAGAGGTATCAATCTCGAGCGTGTGCTCGTCGAGAACATCGATCGTAGCGCCCATGCCCTTGAGCACCTTGCCCATCACGTGGACATCGGAAATATCGGGCACGTTCTGCAGCGTCGTCTTGCCCGGCGCCAGAAGCGTTGCCGCCATGAGTTTGAGCGCGGAGTTCTTGGCGCCCGAGACGGGCACGGAGCCTCCAATGGCGTGGCCACCCTCAACGCGGATAATATCCAAGGTCTACCCTTTCAAAAAGCATGCCCGGGGTGGCTGGGCCATCCCGGGCATGATGTGTTCGCAAATGGTCGAACGCTAAATCGTTTGACTATTGGGCAAGCTTGAGCTTACACCATGCGATTTCATTATAGAGGTAGGCGCGGCGTGCATCATCCTCCGACAAATTACCCAGCTTCTCTTCAAAACCTTGAATATCAGCTTTAAGCTTGTCGGCATCGACGGTCGCCAAATCGCAAGCGCGCTCGGCGAGAACGGTCACGACATCGTCCGCAACCTGGACATAGCCGCCGGCCACGGCAAACGTGTGGTCGACAGTGCCCATGGCCTTATCGGAAACGCGAACGTAGCCGCGGTCGATCGTGCAAATCTCGCTGGAGTGAGCAGGCAGGACGCCAAACTCGCCATCCGTGGACGGAATCGACACAAACGCAGCGTCGCCCTCATAGGCGCAGCTCACGGGGCACACGATGCGGATACGCATAACCTACTTCTCCCCCATCTTGCGGGCGCGCTCGCGCACGTCCTCAATCGTGGAAGCATAGCGGAAAGCCTGCTCGGGCAGGTCATCGGCCTTGCCGTCGACAATCTCGGCGAAAGAGCGGACGGTATCCTCGACGCGGACGTAGACACCGGGGTTGCCGGTGAACTTCTCGGCGACGTGGAAGGACTGCGAGAGGAACTGCTGAATCTTACGGGCACGGTTGACCGTAAGGCGCTGCTCCTCGGACAGCTCGTCCATACCCAGAATGGCGATGATGTCCTGAAGGTCGGAGTACTCCTGCAGGAGCTCCTGGACCTTGACGGCGACACGGTAGTGCTCCTCGCCAACGATCGAGGGATCGAGAGCGTCGGAGGAAGACGCAAGCGGGTCGATAGCCGGGAACAGGCCGAGCGACGAAATGCTACGCGAAAGAACCGTGGTGGCATCGAGGTGAGTAAACGTCGTGGCAGGCGCCGGGTCGGTCAGGTCGTCTGCGGGGACGTAGACAGCCTGGACGGAGGTAATGGAGCCCGTCTTGGTCGAGGTAATGCGCTCCTGGAGGTCGCCCATCTCGGTTGCCAGCGTGGGCTGGTAACCAACGGCGGACGGCATACGGCCCAGCAGTGCGGAAACCTCGGAACCCGCCTGGGAGAAGCGGAAGATGTTGTCGATGAACAGCAGAACGTCCTGGCCGCGATCGCGGAAGTACTCAGCGGTGGTAAGGCCGGCCAGACCGATGCGCAGACGCGCTCCGGGCGGCTCGTTCATCTGACCATAGACCAAGCAGGTCTTGTCGATAACGCCAGACTCGCTCATCTCGAGATAAAGGTCGGTGCCCTCGCGGGTACGCTCGCCGACGCCGGTGAACACCGAGGTGCCGCCGTGCTCCTGGGCGAGGTTGTTGATGAGCTCCTGAATCAGAACGGTCTTGCCAACGCCGGCGCCGCCGAACAGGCCGGTCTTGCCGCCACGGATGTAGGGCTCGAGCAGGTCGACGGCCTTGATGCCGGTCTCGAAGATCTCGGTCTTGGTGGTGAGCTCGTCAAAGCGGGGCGCTGCATGGTGGATGGGGTAGAACTCCTCCACCTCGGGCATGGGCTTGCCGTCGACGGGCTTGCCCATGACGTTCCAAATGCGACCGAGCGTCTTGGGACCAACGGGCATCTTCATGGGCTCACCGGTATCGGTAGCGATGAGGCCGCGCTGCAGGCCGTCGGTCGAGGACATGGCGACCGTGCGGACGACGCCGCCCGGAAGCTGGCTCTCGACCTCGAGGATCGTGCTCAGATGACCGATCGGGGTCTCGGCCTCGACCGTGAGCGCGTTGTAGATCGGGGGCACCGCGCCGTCAAACTTGACGTCGACGACAGGGCCGATGATACGCACGATGCGACCATCACCGGCAGTCGTCTTCTTGGTGGCTTCCTCGACCGCAAGCTTTACGGTGTTATTAGCCATTACTGTTCCTCCAATGCTGAGGCTCCGCCGACGATTTCGTTAATCTCGGTCGTGATCGAAGCCTGGCGCACGCGACTATACGTGCGGGTAAGGGTCGAGATGATCGCGGTGGCGTTTTCCGTCGCGGAGTGCATGGCCTTGCGGCGTGCACCCTGCTCGGCAGCCGCCGAATCGATCAGGGCCTGGTAGATGACCGTCAGGATATAAGACGGCACAAGCTTGCCGAGAACATGCTCGGGAGAGGGCACGAACTCGAACGTGGACGAGATGCGCTTAGGGGCGTCGGTCTCGTTCTTACGCGGACCGTGGGCCATAGCGATCATCTCGGGATCGAGCGGCAACAGATGCTCGACGCGAAGCTCCTGATCCACGCGGTTCTTGGCGTGGTGGTAGACAAGCTCGACACGGTCAAGCTCACCGGCACGATACGCATCGCAGATATGAGAGGAGATCATGCGGGCCTGATTGAAATCGGGCTCAGAGGAGTTGCCCTCAAAGTGCATGACGACGTTTGCGCGGTCACGGAAATACGTGGCCGGTTTGCGCCCACACGCGATGATCTCGCACTCGATGCCGTCGTTCGCCCAAGAAGCGGCGAGCTTTTCGGCCGTGCGCTCCACCGTCGTATTGAAACCGCCGGCAAGGCCGCGGTCAGAAGCAATGACGACAATCAGGCCACGCTTAACGCTCTCATGCTTCTGCAGCATGGGATCGGTGCCCGAACAGGAGGCGTCGCCGGCGACCGTCAACATGACGTCGGTCAGCGCCTCCTTATAGGGCTCGGCCTGCTTGGAGCGATCGAGGGCACGACGGATCTTGGCCGTAGAGACCATCTCCATCGTGCGCGTGATCTGCTTGGTCGTGGTAACCGAGGAGATTCGCTTCTTAATGTCGCGAAGGTTGGCCATGGGGCTTAGTTCTCCTCTGATCCAGTCGTATCGGCATGGTGCTTTGCCATGAACTGCTGCTTAAAGTCGCCGATGACGCGCAGGAGCTCGGCCTTGGTGTCATCATCGATCTTCTTGGCGCGAACCTTGTCGAGCAGCGAACCAAAGCCATTGTCCATGTACTCGATGAGCTCGGCACGGAAGGGCAGCACGTCGGCGATCTCCAGGTCATCCAGGAAGCCCTCGTTGCCAGCGAACAGCGTAACGATCTGCTCGCCAACCTCAAACGGCTTGTAACGCGGCTGCTTCAGGAGCTCGGTCATGCGAGCACCATGGGTCAGCTGCTTCTGAGTAGCCTCGTCGAGGTCGGAGCCGAACTGCGTAAAGCCAGCGAGCTCCTGGTACGAAGCGAGGTCCAGGCGAAGGTTGCCGGCAACCTGCTTCATAGCCTTGGTCTGAGCGTCGCCACCGACGCGGGACACGGAGATGCCCACGTCGACTGCCGGGCGCTGACCCTGGAAGAAGAGCTCGGACTGCAGGTAGATCTGACCATCGGTAATGGAAATGACGTTGGTCGGAATGTAGGCCGAGACGTCGCCGTCCTGGGTCTCGATGATCGGCAGTGCCGTCATGGAGCCGTAACCGTTCTTCTTGGACATCTTGACGGCACGCTCGAGCAGACGAGAGTGCAGGTAGAAGATGTCGCCAGGATAGGCCTCGCGTCCGGGCGGACGATGCAGCGTCAGCGACATCTGACGGTAGGCCACAGCCTGCTTGGACAGGTCGTCGTAGATGACGAGCACGTGGCCGCCGGGGTTGGTCTCGCTGGCGGGCTTGCCGTCCTCGCCGTTGTACATGAAGAACTCGCCGATAGCGGCACCGGCCATAGGCGCGATGTACTGCATAGGGGCGGAATCGGCAGCGGTGGCCGAAACGATGATGGTGTAGTCGAGCGCACCGTGCTGAGCGAGGGTCTCGCGGATGTTGGCAACCGTGGAGGCCTTCTGGCCGATGGCGACATAGATGCAGACCATGCCCTTGCCGCGCTGGTTGAGGATAGCGTCGATGGCGATGGCGGTCTTACCGGTCTTACGGTCGCCGATGATGAGCTCACGCTGACCGCGGCCAATAGGCACCATGGAGTCGATAGCGAGCAGACCGGTCTGAACCGGCTCGCACACCGGGGTACGATCGATGACGCCGGGAGCCTTGAACTCGATGGGGCGACGGTGCGTGGCGACGATGTCGCCCAGGCCGTCGATGGGCTGGCCGAGCGGATTGACGACGCGGCCGAGCATGGCACGGCTCACGGGGATATCCATAATGCGGCCAGTGGTGCGGCACTCGTCGCCTTCCTTGATGGAGTCGACGGCACCGAACAGAACGGCGCCGACCTCGTCACGGTCAAGGTTCTGGGCAAGGCCGAAGACGGTCTCACCGGTATCGGAGCTCTTGAACTCCAGAAGCTCGCCTGCCATGGCGCTCTTGAGGCCGGAGACGCGCGCGATGCCGTCGCCTACCTCGTCGACCGTTGAAACCTCATGCGTATCGACCGTCGCGGAGAGGCTCGTGAGCTGCTCCTGCAGTTTCTTGGCGATATCCTGGGCATTGAGGGTTTCGGACATTAGGCTTCACCTCCGTACGAATTAGCAGAGTTTGCGAGGGTCTCCTGCGCGATGCGCAGCTGCGTCTTGACGGAAATGTCACGACGCTCGCCGCGGGCCTCGAGCACCAGGCCGCCCACGATAGACGGGTCAACCTGCTCGATAAGGAATACCTTGCGGCCGAAGTCCTGCTCGCATTTCTTAGTGATGGTTTGACGCAGCTCGTCGTCGAGCGGGATCGCCGTGGTGACGGTCACGCCCACTACATCCTCGTCTTCCTCGGCAACATACTTAAAGGCAGCTGCCACCTTGGGAAGAAGGTCGAGCTGGTCGCGCTTGGACATGGTGTCGAGCACGGCGATGATCTCGGGGCTGGCAGAAGCCAAGCGCTCGATCATCTCGAGGTCCTCGAACACATGGTTCTCGGCCTTAGCGGCTTCCAGAAGGGAGCGCGCGTAGGTCTCGAGCACCTTGTCCTGATAGCGGCTAGTCGGCATTCAGGCTACCTGCTTCCTGGATGTAGCGCTCGATGAGCTTCTTCTGCTCGGCATCGTCCTCGAGTGCCTCGCCCACGATCTTGGTGGCGACGGCAACGGACAGGTCGGCGATGGAGCTCGCGGCACCGGCGTAAATGGACTTGCGCTCGTCCTCGACGGTCGTATGGGCCTTGGCGATGATCTCCTCGGCCTCCTTGTGAGCAGCCTCGATGATACGGGCGCGCTCGGACTCGGCGTCCTTACGGGCCTCGAGAACGATGTCGGCAGCCTGACGACGGGCGTCGGTGACGATCGAGTCGGACTCAGCGCGCTTGGCGATAGCCTCCTGCTTGGTCTTCTCGGCCTCGTCGAGGCTCTCCTCGATCTTCTTGCCGCGCTCCTCCATGGTTTTCATGATGCCCGGCAGGGCGACCTTGGCCAGCACGATCCAGATAATCAGGAAGGCGATAAGCGCCGGGATGAACTCCGCCATCTTAGGGATGAGGATGTCCGCACCGGCAGCGCCGTCCTCGGCGAACGCGGAAACCGGCATGAGCAGCGCGGCCGCGGACGCGGAGAGTGCGATCGCGCTCTTCTGGGATGAAAGATTCATACTTGACGCTCCGTGCTATTTAACGATCAGCGCGACAACGAAGCCGATCAGAGCCAGAGCCTCGCCGAAGGCGGAGCCCATAATGAAGACGGTGAACACGCGGCCCTGGACCTCAGGCTGACGGGCCATAGCACCCGTAGCACCCAGAGCAGACAGGCCGATAGCAAGACCAGCGCCGATAACACCGAGACCGTAACCGATAACTCCCACGATTCCTCCTTTGTCGTGCGTGTCTTATTTCACGCAGGATAACCTTTTTATAACTGCCGGGCTCCATGGGTACGGGCACCGGCGGTTTAACGAATTACCTTACCTTTAAGGCGCGAACGGAAGACTACTCCTCCTCCGCGACCTCCTCTGCCTCGGAGACATACACGGCGGTAAGGACCGTGAAGACGTAAGCCTGGATGGCGCCGACCACAAGCTCGATCGCATAGATCAGGATGAGGATGGCAAGCCAGGCCAGCGAAGGCAGGGCGCCAACGGCGTGGGCCGCGGAAACCTGCTGAAGCAGCGGCTGCATGAACATGCTCGCCATGATGGCGAACGAGCCCATGACCACGTGTCCTGCGAACATGTTGCAGAACAGACGGACGGCGAGCGTGATGAGGCGCAGGAAGGTCGAGAAAAGCTCGACGACCCACACGAGCACGTTCATCGGGAAGCTCACGCCCTGCGGGGCGAGGCTCTTGATGTAGCCGATCACGCCGTGAGCCTTGCATCCGTAGTAGATGAAGTACACGAAGGCGAAAATGGCGAGTGCGGCGGTGGAGCCGATTGCGCCGGTGCCGGGCTTCATTCCCGGAATCAGGCCGATCATGTTATTGATCAGGATGAACAGGAAAAGCGAGCACAGGAACGGGAAGTGCTTCTTCCAGTTCTCACCCACGACACCCTTGCCGATATCGTTCTCGACGTACTCGATGATGTACTCGAAACCGTTGACGAAGAAGCCCTTGGGAACCAGGGTCTGCTTCTTCTTGAACACGGCCAGGACGATCAGGAGCACGATCGTGGAGACGATCAGCCAAAACGAGTACTGCGTGATGCCGCAGCTCAGATCGCCCACGACAGGGGTGGAGCTGAACTCGCTGACCAGATGATTAATCTCATCAGGCAGCTTTTCAAAAATTTCCACGACTTACCTTTCGACCTCATGAGGATCTCGCAGCGCCTTGGCGACACGAACCGCGCAGGCGGCCATAAAGGCCACGAAGCCGATCGCCTCGCCCAGGAGGAACATGCGAAATGCCTCTCCGAACAACACAAACACAACCAAGGTAAAGACGAGCAGGGCGATTGCCGAGACCGCCAGACTCACCATACCCTTGAGCATGTCCGCATTCTGTTTATCGTCAAGAACCGGCTTGAGCGTAAAGACAAAGGGAAGGAAGGCAATTGCGCCCGCGATGGCGCCTGCAACGATAGCGAGCAGATCGGCTATCTGAAACACTGGCGTCCTCACTTTCCTTTTTAACGCTTCACAGAACAGTTCCCGCCAAACATTGGTGACTATTGTACGAGCCAATCGCTAAAGTACAACCGAAAAAGCATCGGTTAATACGCACCTGTTCGTTTTCTTAAGACCTTCTTTATGCCGCAGGTACGGTAATACGTTTTTCTCGAACCCTGCAGGGCAAAACGTCCGTTAACAGGAGTGCGCGCGGTCGCCTTTTGTTCGTCCGCGCGCACCGTTTCTTCGTATTTGCAGCCGCGGCCGTTTAGCCCAGCGACTAGAGCGTGCCGTAGATGCGGTCGCCGGCGTCGCCGAGGCCGGGAACGATGTAGGCAGCCTCGTTGAGATGGTCGTCGATGGCGCAGGTATAGATATGCACATCTGGGTCCTTCTCGGTCAGCGACTTGAGGCCCTCGGGGGCCGCGACGATGCACAGCATGCGGATGTCCTTGACACCGCGCTCGCGCAGGTAGCTGATGGCCATCTCGGCCGAACCGCCCGTGGCAAGCATGGGGTCGACGACCAGGCAGATGCGCTGGTCGATATCCTTGGGCATCTTGCAGTAATACTCGTGCGGCTCGTGGGTGACCTCGTCGCGCTCCATGCCGATGTGACCCACGCGAGCGGAGGGCACCAGGTCGAGGATGCCGTCGACCATGCCAAGGCCCGCACGCAGGATGGGCACGATGGCGAGTTTCTTGCCGGCAAGCTGTTTGAACGTGGCGGTAGTGATGGGGGTCTCGACCTCGACGTCTTCCATAGGCAGGTCGCGCATGGCCTCGTAGCCGTCAAAAAGCGCGAGTTCGCGCACGAGCTGGCGGAACTGGTTGGTGCCGGTGTTTTTGTCGCGCAGGATCGACAGCTTGTGCTGGACGAGCGGGTGATCGACAAGCGTCACACGGGACGCATCGTAGGTGACGGTCATGGATTGATTGCCCCTTTCGTTGCGGCCGCAAAACGGCCTTGCTGACAAGGCGCGCAGCAATGTTGCCGCCGCACGCCATGCATTAGTTTAGCGGTTTGTTGTATCGAGCAGCCCATCGCAGCCCTACTGTGAGGTGCTGAGCGAGCGCCTGACTGCATCACGCCAACCAGCGAGGTTGCTCTCACGGCGCTCGGCGGACATATGAGGATGGAAGATTTTGACGATCTGAGCGTTTTGCTCCAGCTCCTCCAAATCCTCCCAGTAGCCGACGGCAAGGCCCGCCAAGTACGCGGCGCCGATTGCCGTGGTCTCCACCGTCTCGCATTGCAGCACGGGGATATCCAGCAGGTCGGCCTGGAATTGCATGATGAACTCGTTGCGCGAGGCACCGCCATCGACAGACAGGCGCTCAATCGAAAGCCCCACGTCCTGCTCCATGGCGCGCAGCACGTCGTAGCTCTGATATGCCATGGATTCGCAGGCGGCACGTACGATGGTCGCACGGCTCGAGGCGCCGGTCAGACCGCACACGATACCGCGAGCATGCGGGTCCCACCAGGGAGCACCCAAACCCGCAAAGGCGGGAACGAAGTAGCAGCCCTCGTTGTCGCTAATCGAAGCAGCGAGTTGTGCCGACTCGCTCACGCTCGAGATGATGCCCATGTTGTTGCGAAGCCAGTTCATCGTTGAGCCGGCGGCAAAAATAGAGCCCTCGAGCGCATAGCTGACTTTGCCGTCCGCAGCGATACCGATGGTGGAGACCAGGCCATTCTTGGATTCGACGATCTCGTCGCCGGTGTTCATGAGCATAAAGCAACCCGTGCCATAGGTGTTTTTGGTCTGGCCGGGACGGAAACAGCAGTGGCCGAACAGCGACGCCTGTTGGTCACCCGCCACGCCCATGATGGGCGGCATGTTGGTCATGATGTCGCTCGCGACGCGGCCGTAGTCGCCCGAGCTCCAGCGAACCTCGGGCATCATGGAACGTGGAACGTCAAAGAGTGCCAGCAGGTCGTCGTCCCAATCGAGCGTATGGATATTAAAGAGTGCCGTGCGGCTGGCATTGGTGTAGTCGGTGGCAAAGACCTGGCCGCCGGTGAGGTTGTAGATGAGCCAGGTGTCGATGGTGCCAAACATGAGGTCGCCCGCCGCCGCGCTTTCGCGTGCGCCGTCGACGTTGTCGAGAATCCACTGCACCTTGGAGGCCGAGAAATACGGGTCGAGCGTGAGTCCCGTGCGGGAGCGCACCAGCCCTTCTGCGCCCTGCTCGACAAGCTCGTCGATCAGAGGTGCGGTACGGCGGCACTGCCATACGATAGCGTTATAGATCGGCTGACCGCTCACGCGATCCCAGACCACCGTGGTCTCGCGCTGGTTGGAGATGCCGATGGCGGCAATGCGGTCGGAGTGGATACCGCTCTTAAACTGGACTTCCATCATGACGGCGATCTGGCTGGCAAGGACCGCCATGGGGTCTTGCTCTACCCAACCGGGACGTGGGAAGCTGGTTTTGACGCTGCGACGTGCCTGCGCGACGATGCATCCGTACTCGTCGACGATGGTCGCAAGTACCGAGGTGGTGCCGCAGTCGAGCGCCATGATGTAGGAACCGCCAAAGTTAAACGAGGCATCTTCCATGCCCAGGCTGCCCAGATTCAACGACATCGCTTACACCTTTCTATTGCATCGGGTCGGACAGGACCCGTTCGATCTCTGATGCGGGAAGTGCGCCTTGGCGCAGGATCTGGAGCCCGCCGTGCTGGAACGACACGATGGTCGAGGCGTCGCGACACGGGGTCTCACCGGCGTCGACGGCAACATCGACCCCCTCCAGGATGCGACCCTCGACGGCGGCAAAGCTTGCCGGCGAGGGCGCGCCGTGCGTGTTGGCGCTCGTGCAGGCAAGAGGGCTGCCGCAGGCGCGGATGAGCGCTTGGACCACGGGAGAGGCCGAAGCGCGAAGAGCCACCGTGTCATCGGCGGCGCACATAAAGGTCGGCACGCAGGGGGCTGCCTTAATCACGATAGTCAGGGCTCCCGGCCAGCATCGTCGCGCGAGTACGCGGGCCTCGTTAGGGATATCCACGCCATAGCGGTCGAGTGCTTCGACGCCATCGACCAGCCAAGCGACGGTTTGCGTGAGCTCACGTTGCTTGAGAGTGAAGATACGGCGATAGCCGGTGCCGAGCGCAGGAACTGCGGCGCCATTGACGGCGGCCTGCGGATCGCGCGGCCACGATGGGAATTCGCTTGCATCTTGGGGCACGGCGTCCGAGAAGGCGTTGACTGCCACGGCGACACCGTAGACGGTCTCGGTCGGGATCAAAGCCAGGCCGCCGCGGCCGAGCACCTCGGCCGTGCGCTCGACGGCAAGCCGATGCGGCTCGCGCGTTCCCTCGTATACCCGATAGACCGTCTGCATGTGTATGCCAGCCCCTTACGCTCTGGTGCAAGTTTGTTTACTGTGGGGCATTCTCGCACGAAACGTTCAATCTATTTGCCCAGAGCGCATGTTGGTTTGGTGAGCGGCTCTAGTAGTCGGTGAAAGTTAGGGGGTTATTGGACGGCTACAAACTTCTTTGGTCTTCCGGCGTGACGTTCTTGGGCGGCGTAACGCTCGATACTGTCTATCGTTATCATCCGACGGCCGTCGACGAGTTCAACATCGAGTTTGCCGGCTTTGACCAGCGCGGTAATCCGCGGAGCGGAGACTTTGAGGTCCAGCGCTGCGTCTTTAAATGTTCGGCACGCCGCTTCCCGAGCGTCCTCGTGGTCGATTTCGACTGAAAGGGCCACGACCTCGGCCGAGCGTTCGTACCCTGCCGGAGTCAAACCGTTGTTGAGGTCGTCGGCCAAAAACGCCATCAGTGCCTCGGTGGCATGGGCAATCGCTTCTTCGCGCGTATCGCCATCGGCAAAGGCGCCGGGAATCTGCGGGAAGCTAGCGCAGTAACCATCGTCTTCTTTTATGAGAACGCAGTCATAGGTAAATCGCTGCCTCATTTTGCCTCCAACTACCATCCAGCTTGGCGACGAATACTTGCCCACGTGCCCTTCTTTGGTCGATCACCACCAGAGCCGTTCACGGTGACAACGCGGTCACCAGAAACATACTTAGCATGACTACCGACTTGCGCGACCTTCACGAATCCATCGTGCTTGAGTAGGGCAATGATTTCCCGAAAGGTAGGAGGTTGCATGGGCCGACCTCTTTCAGCCGTCCTAATTATAAACTACTTTATAATTTTTGCTAACCAGTTAATAAATATTACTGGCGTTGCTTGGGCTCGGTGACGATGGCTCGGACAATGCGGGGGCGATCGGTGAGGTCGTGGACGATACGCACGTCCGAAAGGCCTGCTTGACGACAGAGCTCGGCCGCGGCGTCGAGCGCGCCCTCGTAGAGCTCGCAGGCAAACAGGCCGCCGGCACGCAGCATGTAGGGCGCCGCGTTGAGCAGGCGGCGGAAGATATCGAGACCGTCGGCACCGCCCTCGAGCGCCAGATCGGGCTCAAAGTCCTTGACCTCATGCGGCAGCGAGCGCATGACGTCGGTCGGGATGTAAGGTGGGTTGGAGACGAGCACATCAAAGGTGCCCCACTCTTCGCGGGGAATGGAGCTCACCAGGTTTGTGAGGCTGAAGGCGACCTCGTCGGACGTGAGGCCAAGCGCATCACGGTTTTTGGTGGCCAGATCGATGGCGCGCGGCTCGATATCGGTAGCAGTGCAGGTAACGTGGCCGCGGCGCTCCCAGGCAAGGGAGAGCGAAATGCAGCCCGTGCCGCAGCCGACCTCGAGAACGCGGGCAGTGCGGGGCTCGGCTGGGGCAGATACGTTGGCCTCGGCGGCATCTTGCGCGGGAGTCGCCTGTTGGTCGTTGTCCTCAATGGCGATGCCGTATTCGTCGAGCTCGGGCTCGGGGGTTTCCATGGCCTCTGCTTCTGCCGCTTCGGCTTCTGCCGCCTGCGCGGCGGCTTCCTCGGCCTCGCGATCGGCCAGTTCCTCGGCATAAGCGCGACTGCCCAGCACATCGCCGCCTAGCGCCGCCTCGTCGGCAGCTGTGAGGTTGGCGGCACGGCGCTCGGCCGTCGCTCGCTCGTCGGCCAATGCGGCCTCGGCCTTGCGTGCCTCCTCGACCTCATCGTTCCAAGGCAGCTCAACACGCTGACGGGCAGCGGCCTCGGGGCTCAGTACCTCGGCATCCAGATAATTGAGGACTTCCTCGACGAGCATCTCGGTCTCGGGGCGCGGAATGAGCACACCGGGGGCGCACGCGACGTCGATCATGCGAAACTGCGTGCTGCCCGTGATGTATTGCAGCGGCTCGCCCTTAGCGCGGCGGACAACGGCCGCATGCATGGTCTCGAGCTGGGCCGCGTTAAGCGTCTCGTCCATACGCATATATAGGTCAATGCGCGCCAGGCCCGTGGCGGCGCACAGCAGCCACTCGGCAGAAAGACGGGGGTGCTCCTCGCCGCGCTCGGCCAGGTACTCCTTGGTCCACTCGAGACAACGCTTGATGGTCCA
>CAJMMA010000034.1 GCA_905214435.1 uncultured bacterium | reverse complement strand
CGCTCGCCCGAGCAGTCGCCCACGCAGGTCACGGGCACCGTCACGCCGTCCAGGTCAAATGCGTTGGCCTTGGAGCCCACGGCCATCACCACGTAATCGCAGGCGATCTTCACTGGCTCCTCGGCGCCGTCCTCGGTGGTGCGAATGGCCTCCACGCCCTCGTCGGTAATGGCGGTCAGGCGGGTCTTCACGTGCTGCTCCACGTTGTGCTCTGCGAAGTCGCTCATGATCAGCGGCAGAATGGTCTCGGACTCGCCCGCGGCAATCTTGTCGAGCATCTCCACGATCGCCACCTCGCAGCCGTGCTGCAGCAAGTACTCGGCAGTCTCGGTGCCCACCAGGCCACCGCCAATGACGGCGACGCGTCCCGTAAGCTCCACCTTGCCGGCCAGCACGTCCCAGCTCGAGACGACCTTCTCCGAGTCGGCACCGGGAACGGGAATGACCACGTCGTGCGCGCCCACGGCAACAATCGCGGCGTCGGCGGCGTTGAGGTCCGCAGGGCTAGCGGCATGGTTGAGCTCGACCTTCACGCCCAGGCCGGGCAGAATCTTCTCGTAATACTCGACCGAGCGCATGATCTCGTCCTTGCGCGGAGGCGCGGCCGCCAGCACAATCTGGCCGCCCAGATGATCGCCCGCCTCGTAGACGGTCACGTCGTAGCCGCGCTTGGCCGCCACGCGCGCGGCCTCCAGGCCGGCAATACCGCCGCCCACCACGGCAATCTTCTTGTCGCCCTCACCCGGCTTAATGGCGATGGTCGCCTCGTCGCCGTTCTCGGCATTGAGCACGCACGAGATGTACTGGCGGTTTTGGATCGCATCGACGCAACCCTTGTTGCAGTTGAGGCACTCGCGGATGGGCTCACCCGTGGCGGCCTTGAGCGCAATGTCGGGGTCGCACATGAGCGAGCGGCCGTACGCGACGATGTCGGCCGAACCGTCTTCCAGGATCTTCTCGCCCGCCTCGACCGAGACAACGCGGCCCACGGTTGCCACCGGCACGGAGACAAGGGCCTTGACGCGCTCGGCCACGGGCAGCGTCCAGTTGTAGGGCATGGCGCCCATGGGCGGAATGGTGTCGCCCATGTTGCCGGTGTGGTTTGCCTGCGCCACCTGAATCATGTCGATGCCGGCGCCCTCGAGCAGCTTGGCGAACTCGCAGGCCTCATCGGGCAGCAGACCGCCCTTGCCGCGCGGCGTGCCGTCGGGGTTCTCCATAATCACGGGGAGCTTGTACTCCACCATCAGCTGCGGCGCGGCTTCCTTAATGGCGGCGACGACCTCGAGCGCGTAGCGAACGCGGTTCTCGAACGAGCCACCGTACTCGTCGGTGCGCTTGTTGAGGATGGCCGAGCACAGCGAACCCACCAGGCGGTCGCCGTGGACCTCGATGGCATCGATCCCGGCCTGCTGTGCGCGAGCGGCCGAGGCGGCGATAGCCTCCTTGATCTGGGTGAGTTGCTCCACGGTGGCCTCGTTCACAAAGTGCTGCATGTCGTGGTGCAGCTTGGCGTATGCCTGGTTGCGGATCTCGTTGGACTCGGCCATCTTGGCGGCAAAGGTCTCCTCGTCGCCGGCGGCCTTGGCCTCCTGCGCGGCCTTGGCGGCAGCCATGGAGCCCATGACCATGCGGCCAACACCGGGCACATCGTACTCGGGGTGGAACAGCTGCAGCGCGACCTTGGCGCCGTGCTTGTGGACGGCGTCGGCCAGCGCCTTAAACGTGGGAATCTGAGCGTCGGTCGCCAGCTTGGGCGTGGGGCTCGCGGTCATGACGGGAGCGACGTCGCCGATGACGATGTAGCTCACGCCGCCACGGGCCAGACGCTCGTAAAAAGCCAGGCTGCGCTCGCCGATGGAACCGTCGCGCTCCTCGTAGCCGGTGGTCAGCGGCGGGAACATAATGCGGTTCTTGAGCTCAAGGGGGCCAACCGTAATGGGCTGGAGCAGCTTGGATGCAGGTGCGGTCATGGATATTCCTCTCTTGTAGGCGCGGCGGCGATGGTGCCGCGTAGTTGTCTAGAGGATATGACATGGGAGCACAGTGGCGCAACGGAAATCGGCAGACAGCAGGTAGCGGCAGGTGGATGGGGCGGGGCCGGCTGCCGAAAAATCTCGTTCTGTAACATCTATCGGCCAAAAACGGCCCCACCTGTTACAGATCGAGACATTCCCCTCGGCCCATCCTCAACAATCTCAATCCGTAACATCTAGGCCCGCTTTTGACCCCTACCCGTTACAGATTGAGATTTTGTTTGAGATTTGCCGAGGGACTATATCCACGCGTCGTCGAAGCCACTGCGACAGAGGTGCGACATTACTGCGACAGAGGTGCGAAATAGATCGACCACCTTACCTTATCGTGTAGAACTGTTTTGGGTCGTTATGGGATGAGCCGTGCCATTCGAGCAGCCCGTCTTCCTCAATTAACTTACCAAGCACCCGGCTTGCTGTGCGGCGATTTCTCCCGATGTGCGCTGCAAGCTCCCTTGCTGTCACCCTTCCGTTCGCAAAGGCCAACCTGACGGCGGCGAGCTCATACTCCCCCAATGAGGCGATCACCTCCGGTGATACCTTGTCCTCGAGAGCCTCGCTTCTCCTTACGGTTCTGGCAACGATATTGTTCTCAAGCGTTAGCTGAACCCTTGCCCCATCAGGTTCCGTGTAGACCGGATCATTGAGCAGAGAGTTTTGCATCTCGGTATAAATGCGCTTGACGCCCTCGTTTAGCTCCCGAACCCAACCAAATTCAACCAGCGTGCGCGCGATGCGTGGGTTGCGCGAGTAACGAGTGGTCCTCATGTTGTCGAGCGTCACGATATTGGGAAGCGCGCCTGGACTGATGATTTCCAAACGGTCGTCGAACATCGAGACCCGGATGTAGTCGCCGCGGAACGAGTAGTCGCGATGTGTCACCGCGTTGACCAAGCCCTCGAACCAGGCGAACTCAGGATACTCAGGCACGGTCTGGAATTTCCCGTCGGGCCCCAGGAACTGAAATTCGCGGAGCATGCTCGAGATGAGTTCGTAGGCGTCTTTGATCACCTTAGGCAGCGGCCCACAGAAGCTTCGTTCTTTCGTGATGTTGAGACGCTCGCCCGTCTCCATTTTGACGCCGTCGTAGCGCAGGACACGGACTCGCGCCTGTGGCATCATCGCGGACGGATCCAGCGCGAATAGCAAGGCTCCAGCAACGGTCAGCTTTCCGTCACGCATAAAACGACGACTTCTAAGGACCTGCTCGTCGGAAACTTCGGTTCCAAGAATCCCTTTGTAGCGATCAAGCACTTCATGGTCCACGTCATCTAGGGAGGAATCCTCAACAAGCTCGTCCTCGAAGATTCTCTGCCCCTTATCGTACTCGAGGGCAAATACCTGTTCGCGGCTGAGCCTCACGCTCTTGTCGTCCTGCCGCAAGAAAACCTCGCCGTCGCTCACGCGAGCAACAGAGTGGTTGGTCGAGGCATCGATGTCCAAAACGAGAACGAAGTCCTCCTCGCCCGAAGAATTGACCACGGGGATTCGGTCTTTGCGGACAATAGGGGTTGGCGTGCAAGTCGCGAGCGCAGCGCGCTCGAATTTCTCAATGTCGCGCGCGCCGTTACGCTTGAAGCCCGTTACCTCACCATTATCCTCGATACCGATAACGAGCTTGCCTCCCGCCGAGTTGGCGAATGCACTAATAATGCTTCGCAATCTCCTTGTCATCCTTGCGGGCGCTCTTTCGATCGAAGTACTGATTCTCCCTGAGAGTGGAAAATAGAATCACATCGTTTGTCGCGATGGGTTGCTGCATTGCCGCCTCCTTACATGGCTCCATAAAGAAGTGTAAGTCAAAGGCATCGTATAGACGGCCCCTACATAGCGGCCCCTTTATTGTTTTTAAGACGTCACTGTTTCTAGTTAAGGATCGTTAAGGGTCGTCGCAGCTCCTTCCAATTGGAGTCTATCAATCGACAAGTCAATCCATCCGGCCCGTGATTATCGATAGCCCGTCCGCCTCACATAATAAAAAGAGTCAAGATTCACTCATAAAGGAGAGCAACAACAAAATCTCAATCTGTAACAGCTACTCGGCAAAATCCGTCCCTCGTGTTACAGATTTAGACAAACGGGGGCCGGCTGCCGGAAAATCTCGAGCTGTAACATCTAGCCGCCCAAATCGGGTCTAGCTGTTACAGATCGAGATTTTGTTTGAGAGGTTGAAAACCGTGCCGAAAACATGGTCGTCAGATAACAAAAAAGCTCGCCGGCTAGACCGACGAGCTGCAAGTTCTTGGTCGCGGGGGCAGGATTTGAACCTACGACCTCCGGGTTATGAGCCCGGCGAGCTACCAGACTGCTCCACCCCGCAATGTCTGGGCGCCTCATGTGCGCAAGAAAGAATATTACGCGGGAGTTCGGTAAGCGGCAAGGAAAATCTCGTAGAGCATAATTCCTTCATATTTAAAACCCCTCAGCCCCTATCACCGTGAACGAATCGCAGCCGAGCGCCGCCGGCGGCGCGTATACAATGGTGCGCGTCCTTTTACGCCGACACCGGGAGTAGACATGCTGCTCGCTATCGATATGGGTAACACGCAGACGGCCATGGGTCTGTTTGACGGAGACGAGCTGGTGCAGTCGTGGCGCATGCCCACCGACCGTTCCTACACCGCCGACGAGATCCACGTGCGTCTGATGGGCTTCTTTAAGATGTACGACCTCTCGCTCGGCGCGGTCGACGCGATTGCCTTTGCCGGCGTGGTGCCGCAGCTCTCGCGCGAGTGGCACGCCGTGGCCAAGCGCATCGCGGCAGACGCCATCGTCATTGGGCCGCAGACTGCCGCCGTGACCAAGCTGCGTGCAGCGCGCCCCCAGGCCGTGGGTGCCGACCGCGTCGCCAACGCCGTTGCGGCCGAGACTTTCTACGGCGCGCCGGCAATCGTGGTGGACTTTGGCACCGCGACCAATATCGACGTCATCGACGAGGACGGCTATTACATTGGCGGGGCGATTGCGCCGGGCATCCGCATCTCCATGGACGCGCTTGCCGCCCGTGCCGCCAAGCTCGCCAGCGTGCCGCTCGAGGCGCCCGAGCACGCCATCGGTCGCGACACCGAAGAGTGCATCAAGGTCGGCGCCGTGGTGGGCGCTGCCGCCATGGCCGAGGGCCTGGTCGCGCGCATGAAGCGCGAGCTGGGCCGCGAGGATGCCACCGTTATCGCCACGGGCGGTCTCGCCGGCATCGTCGCCGATTCGACCGATGCCTTCGACGTGGTGGACGGCCAACTCACCATCAAGGGCATCTGCGAAATCTACCGCCGCATGCAGGAGCTGGGATAGAGCAGGGGCTTAAGTCGAGCACGCCCGATGTCACAGCCCCGCAAACGTTCGCCAAGCCTATTCCTCAAAACTGAAAATTTTTCAGTTTTGAGGAATAGGGCGCTGGCAACCCATTCCCCAGATAGGCGAAACCCTCCCCAGCACAGGCCGAAGAGGGCTTCGTTGTCATCGCTATCTTTGAGCGCGGGCACCTCGCGTTACAGTCCGCGAATCCGTACGGCCTCGGGCGGAAACTCCTGCTCGCCGGCATCGGTCTTGATGGTCGCGCGACCCCAGATGTCCAGGCCCGCAAACACACCGACCGCAAGCGGCAAGCCGCTGGGCGACACCGCCGCGACCTGACGACCCAGCAGTGGCACCATGTCAAAGTACTCGCCCAGCACCGGAGCCAGCGGGCCGGCAGCGCCCTGTGGTGTGTTGGCGGCAACCGCCCAGGTGTCCACGCGGGTCAGCACGGCGGTGGCCAATGCCTCGACCAGCACCTCGTCGGCCATATCCACGCCAAGCTCGCCCAGCGCCGCACGTTCAATATCAACCGTCACCGCGGCAAACATGCCCGCAGCACCGGCACCGCCGTTGACGGCGACGCGCGCGAGCGACGTCTCAAACGCAGGCGCACCGCACACGATATCGCTCGGCCACTGGATACCCACTTTACCGGCAAGGCCCAACCCCGGCGTCGAAGCCGTGCCCACGAGCGCGTCCATCATGCCCATCGCGGCCACAAACGGCAGGCCGTGGAAGGCGTGCATGTTCACATCGGGGCGCACAACCAGCGAAAACGTCAGCGAAGCATCGCCCACGCTCCACGCGCACCAGCCCGCGGACACGCCCTCGCGGCCCGCATCACGCG
This sequence comes from uncultured bacterium, assembly GCA_905214435.1. Classification (GTDB taxonomy): domain Bacteria; phylum Actinomycetota; class Coriobacteriia; order Coriobacteriales; family Coriobacteriaceae; genus Collinsella. The sequence goes on along the minus strand of CAJMMA010000034.1, from coordinate 13,581 downwards.
CCGCGTCGAGCTCGGTACCGGCGGCAACAGCATTCATCTCGATCATCTACATACGCCCCAATTCGCCCACGATATGGCCCACGCGGTCCTCGGGCTCCTTGACCTCGACGCCGTTGTAGCGGAAGAACCGAGCCGGGTCGTGCATCAGGTCCTCGAGCGGCACCAGCACAAAGTCACGCTCGCCGATCAGCGGATGCGGCAGGCGCAGCTTTTTGCCGCCGTGGGTCTCGCCGTCCATCCACAGCAGGTCCAAGTCGATGGTGCGCGGACCGTTGGCCTTGGCCTTTTTGGAGCGGTCGCGACCCAGCTCGGCCTCGATCTTCATGAGCTCGTCGAGCAGCACCAACGGCGCCAGCTCGGTCTTAATCTCGATGACGGCGTTGGCAAACGCGTCCTGGCGCGTCTCGTAGGCCGGCTCGCTCTCGTAGATCTTGGAGGAGTTGGACACGCAGGTGAGTGGAATCTCGGCGATCATGTCGCGTGCGGCGCGGATGTTGTCACAGCGATGCCCCAGGTTGGAGCCCACGGCCACAAACGCGCGGCGCGGCTGCGGCTTGGCAACCGCCCAGTAGCCGTTCAGGAACTGCGCAAAGCCCGCGGCGTCGTGCACGCGCACGATGTTGGCACCGGCCTGGATGGCGCCCAGGCACACGCCAAACGTAGCGGCATCGCGCTCGGCGGCCTCGGTCACGCCCGAGACGGCGCCCACAAAGCGCTTGCGCGATACGGCGCACATGAGCGGATAGCCCAGTGACGCCATCTTGGCAGTCTCGCGCTGGATGACGATGTCCTCGTTGGCCGTCTTGCCAAAGCCCGGACCGGGATCGATGCAGATGCGGTCGCGCGACACGCCGGCGTGGATGAGCGCGCGGGCCTGGTCGGACAGAAAGCCCATGACGCGGCGCATGATGGGCGCCGAATCGGGCAGGGTGAAGCGGCGGAGCTGCGAGGTGGGCACGTAGGCTTCCTCGCGGCGGGCGCTGCGGCGCATCATGGCGGCCAGGCGGTCATTGGGCTCCGATGCGGCCTCGGTGGCCTCGGGCGCGGGCGCGACGGTCTCGGCGGCAGCAGCCTGCTCGGCGGCCGGCGTCTCTTGCTCGCTTGCAGGCTCGGTCGCGGGCTCAGGTTCGCCAAACGGCAACGAGGGCTGCACCACGCCACCCGGAAGCTTGGTCTCCGGCTTAGGCTCACCCAGCAACTTGCCGCGACGGCGGCGAGCCGGCTTCTCAGCCTCACGCGCGGCCTCGGCAGCCGCCTCGCGCGCCTTCTCGGCAACAAACGCCGCAGCCGAGGTATCGAGCTGCACCGTTGCGTGCGTGCGTGCGGGCGCGGCGACCTCGCCGGCATGCATCACGATGACGCCGCAGGTGCTCGTCTTAACGAACTCGACCATCTTGGGGTCGGTGAAGCCCGTCACATCGTTGACAATCGAAGCGCCGCAGCGCACCGCCGCCTTGGCAACCGCCACATGACGCGTATCGATCGAGACGATAGCGCCCTCTTTGGCGAGCGCGCGCACGACGGGCAGCACGCGACGCGCCTCCTCGTCGGGGTTGACCGGGGTAAAGCCGGGGCGCGTGGACTCGCCGCCCACGTCGATGATGTCGGCGCCGGCATCGAGCATCGCCAGGCCGTACTCGATGGCGGCATCCGGGTCGAAGTGCTCCCCGCCGTCGCTAAACGAATCGGGCGTCACATTGAGGACGCCCATGATGCGCGGACGATCAAAGCTGAGCTCGTACTTTCCGCACCGCCATGTCTTGCTGTCGTTCGCCATGAACATCCTCCTAAAATGCCCACGCCGCCGCGCTCGGGCGCTGACGGCGGGGTCGCTTTGCAATCAGTCTTTCTATTGTATCCGCGCGCGCGGACTAGAACGCAAACGCGGCCGCGATGTCGCAAGAAATCAGCAGGTCGGCATTTGCATCCTGATCGGTGGGCGCCAAATTGCAAATGGCCAGCGTATCGCCAGTAAAGTAACGCGTAAGGCCCGCCGCCGGATACACTACGAGCGAGGTTCCGCCCACGACGAGGGCGTCGGCTGCGGCGATGGCAGCAACGGCGCCGGTAAGCACACGCTCATCGAGCGGCTCTTCGTAGAGGACCACATCGGGCTTGATGCGACCGCCGCACGCAGGACACACGGGCACGCCCACGGCATCCTCGTGCTCGCGCGCGCAAATCCATTCGGCGCTGTAGACCGCGCCGCACGTCTGGCAGATATTGCGGTGGACCGAGCCGTGCAGCTCAAACACGCGCCGTGAACCGGCCACCTGATGCAGGCCATCGATGTTTTGCGTCACCACGGCGTCGAGCTTGCCGGCACGCTCCAGCTCGGCCAGCTTGGTGTGGCAGCAGTTGGGCTTGGCGCCAAGCGCGATCATCTTGGTGCGGTAGAAGTCGAAGAACTCGGCCGGATGCGTCTCATAAAAGCTATGCGAGAGCATAGTCTCGGGCGGATAGGAAAACCGCTGGTGATACAGACCGTCCACGCTGCGGAAATCGGGAATGCCGCTTGCCGTGGAAACACCCGCGCCGCCAAAGAAGACCACGTGGCTATGGGTTTCGAACAGCTCCGCCAGCGCGGCGGAGGCCTGCTTGGGATCCGATATTGCCTGCGTCATATATGTCCTCCGTCCGTGTCTCCGGGACGGCGGCGTTCGCACTATCACTCGCGGACTCCGCCCCGCTCTAGTTGCGTTAATCTTAAGCCTGCCAACCCCGTCGAAAGGACACCATGCCTCAGACTTACACCTTTGCCTCGTGGAACGTTAACGGTCTGCGCGCCGTGCTCAAAAAGGACCCGAGCTTTATCCAGATCGCGCAGGAGCTCGATGCCGACATCCTGGCGCTGCAAGAGACCAAGCTGCAAGAGGGCCAGGTCGATATCGACCTGCCCGGCTATCACCAAACCTGGAGCTACGCCGAGCGCAAAGGCTATTCGGGCACCGCGGTCTTTAGCCGCCAGGAACCGCTGCGCGTGCTGCACGCCGATGCGCTGCTGCCCTACGCCGGCGAAGGCGAGGCTGCCGAGCTCGTTGCCCAAGCCGCGACCGAGGGCCGCGTCTGCGCGCTGGAGTTCGACAAGTTCTGGTTTGTCGACGTCTATACGCCCAACGCCCAAAATGAGCTCGCGCGCATCAATGTGCGCATGGCCTGGGACGATGCCTATCGCGGCTTTTTGAGCGCGCTTGAACGCGAGACCGGCAAGCCCGTCGTAACTTGCGGCGACTTTAACGTGGCGCATGAGGAGATCGACCTTAAGAACCCCAAGTCCAACCGCGGCAACGCTGGCTTTTCGGACGAGGAACGCGGCAAGTTCACCGAGCTGCTCAACGCCGGGTTTACCGATACCTGGCGCGCGGCAAACCCCGACGTCGAGGGCGTCTACAGCTGGTGGAGCTACCGCTTTAATGCCCGCAAGAACAACGCCGGCTGGCGCATCGACTACTTCCTGGTAAGCGACGCAATCGCCGACAACGTACGCGACACCGGCATCCGCGGCGACATCTTTGGCAGCGACCACTGCCCCGTCACCCTCACGCTAGAGCTCTAGCCCCAACTGATCTCCTGGGGACGGAGGAAAAGGGATCATTTTCACCTCGCGAGGGCATCCACGCGGCCCGCTTGTCACGAAACTGGCCCATCTACTACGTTTAAGCCACTACCCTCAACCACAGCGAACAACGCAAAAAGAAAACCGCAGGTAGAAAGCCTGCGGTTTTTCATAAAACGCGGTTGTGTTTGGGGGTGTCGGGCCAAACGTAGTAGATAGGCCGATTCCGTGGCGGGCGGGTTCAGCTGATTCCCTGGGAACGTCTGGAGGCGAAAGAAAACGGATCAATTTGGCTCTCTGAGGGCCACGATGCCCGTCGTATCAGCCGGCTATTTCAAAACTATGCCGGTTTACGGGGCTGAATCGCGAACCCCCAACCATACGCAATTCCGAAATAATAAAACCGCAGGTAAACGGCTTGCTCTATTTCAAAAATAGCCGGCATGGTCTGCTTGTGCCAATCTGGCCCCGTAAACCGGCATAGTTTTGAAATGGCGCTTCGGCAGTATTGATTCCCGCCCCGGCGTAACCAACCCTACAGCCCGTATTTCACGACGACTCGGTTGATGCGGCGACACCAAGGCTTGTACAGGGCGACCAAAAACACGCAGGTCGCAAGGCCGTGCGTGATATCGAACGGTACGGCGGTGGCAAGACGCGCCATGGCACCCGCCCACGTGAGCGGCTGTACAAACCCAATGATGTCATACGCGTTGATCACAACGCCGTACAGCAAACCCGAAGCAAAGCCGTAGATCAACAGCGCCGGCATACGCACGGTGCCATCGGCGCGATCAAAAGCGCCGGCATGCGCCAGCGCACCGCCAACGTATCCCACGAGCCCCCAGGCATACATCTGCCACGGCGTCCACATGCCCTGTCCAAAAAAGAAATTGCTGGTCAGCGCCGCCAGCGCGCCAACCATAAAACCATTGCGGCAACCAAGCGTCGCCCCCGCGATAATGGCGATGGCGCTCACCGGTTTAAAGTCGGGAATGGGGCCAAACAGAATGCGCCCCGCCGCAGCCAACGCCGCCAGAACCAGCGTTGGCATAATCTGGCGTAAGCCCGGGCGCGACGCCTCGTAGCCCGCAAAGAACAGCGCGAGCACCAGCGCCACCACGACAAGCATGGCAAGCGCCGCCTGTTCAACGCCCGCCAGCAACGCCGCAGCCATCACGGCTGGCACCGCCAGCAGCAGCGGTATCTCCAGTTTTGCGAGTAGGCGCACGATGCGATAATCCGCCATCCCATCACGCCCTATAAAACACGTTGTCGGCAAAGAAGTCGACCGGCGGCTCCATGCAGGCAATCTCACCGTCAAACATCATGGCAACGTCATCGGCAACCTGCTCGGCAAAATCCAGATCGTGCGTGGCCATGATGACGGTGCCACCAACCTTCGCATGGTCACGCAGGGCGCGGGCGATGATGCGGCGGCTGAACAGGTCTAGACCCTTGGTGGGCTCATCGAGCAATAGCAGTTCGGGGCCGATTAGCAGCAGTTTTGCCAATGCAAGCAGTTGACGCTGCCCGCCCGAAAGATCGTACGGATGGCGCCCATCCAGACCCGACAGCCCCAAGCTCGCCGCACGCTCCCGCGCCAAGTTCTCGTCATATCCGCAGGTCGAGGCCCATTCCATCAGCTCGTCGCGCACCGTCTCGGCAACCAACAACGCCTTGGGATTCTGAGGCAGCAGCGCCGCCGATGCCGCCCCACGCACCATGCGACCACGCTGCAACTTGACCGTTTTGGCCAGCACCGAGAGCATCGTCGACTTGCCGCAGCCGTTTCCGCCCACAATCGCATGCACCGCGCCAGTCGAAAACGCCACATCGAGTCCGCGCAGCACCCAGCCGGACGCCCGATCGTAGCGAAACCAGCTTCCTGTCAAGGTGGTGGCCGAGCCAGCGTACATTTTTGGGAGTATTCTGCATCCACCGGCGCGCGATGACGCCCCCGAGTCGTCCTGCGGCAAGATTTGCGCCTCAAATTTAGCCGATTTGTCCGTTTTTGGTCCCTTTTTCGCACCCGCAACGTCCGCGTGCGGGTCTAAAGAGCCCTGCCGGCCACCAGCGATGCTGAAAATTCCGTTTTTTGCACGCCGCGAGCCACCCCACCCTGGCACCTCGCCAGAAAACAGCTCTTCGCGATGCCCCAAGGAGGCAATGTCGGCCACCTCGCGCACGCGGCCGCCCTCAATCCGATACGCGCACGTCGCATACTCGAGCATTGAGCGCGGTTGATGCGTAGCCACAACAACCGTGCAGCCCAGCTCGCGATTCACACGAAACAGCGCGTGCAGAAAATTCTTCTCGGCAACGGGATCGAGCTGAGACGTGGGCTCGTCGAGTAGCAGCACACGCGGACGCAGCGCCAGGACGGCGGCAAGCGACAGCAGCTGCTTGCGGCCACCCGAAAGCGTATCGGTATCGCGATGAAGCCAGTCCTCCAGACCAAAGAAATAGCTGGTTTCGGCAACACGGCGGCGCATCTCGTCGCGCGACACCCCCAGATTCTCTAGGCCAAACGCCATCTCGTGCCACACGGTCTCGCACACAATCTGGTTCTCGGGATCCTGGAACACGTAGCCCACGCACTCCGCAGACGCGCGCACGTCCATGTCGGCAACGTTCTCGCCCAGCACGCGCGCATCGCCAGTGCGCTCGCCCGCCGGAGCGATCTCGGGCTTGAGCAGCGACAGCAGCGTCGACTTACCCGATCCGGTACCGCCAACAAGCAGCGCAAATGCACCTTGGGGAACAGACCAGTCGAGCCCCTCGAGCACCGCAGCATCAGCCCCGGGGTAGGCAAAGCTCAGGCTCCGCGCCTCAATCGCCGGCATATCCGGGCCGCACGCCGCACCCGACACCGGGCCCCTATCCAACCGAGCCATCAGCCAAACCTCTTCTCATCGATCACATGCAACACGCAGGGCAGCACCATCCATGCAGCGTACACGACATAGCCCAGCCACGGCGCCGGCACCGAGAGCTGCGGATAAAACGAATACTGCGTCGTCGCGGTCCATGCCACCGCCACCGCGGCGGCACCAAACACCGCAAGTCCAACCAGCGCGGCAGCATCGCCGCGCGCCAGCCGATACCGCGCATACGTCGTACGGCGCGACGCAGCACCCCACCCGCGCGAGCGCATGGCATCCGCGCGCTCAAGCGAATCTTCCATGCCCCAGCCCATCAACACGCTCGACGCCCGCAGGCGCGAGCGCACGGGGTCGGCCGGCGCGCGGCCCGGCACATCAATCGCATCCTGCACCGCCAACACCGCACGACCGCGGCGCAAAAACTGCGGGATAAGCCGCATGCACATCGAGATCATGAGCGCAATCACCGGTGCGGCATTGCCCAGCAGCGCGAGCACCTTGTCGTATTCGAGCATCGATGCCGCAGCCTCAAACCACAGCACGCTCGCCACAAACAGCCCGCCCATGCACAGGCCGTATACCATGCTCTCCAGATACACCGCGCGCATACCAATACGGAACAGCTCCGTCGAGCCCGAGGCGCTAAACAGCGGGTTGACCAGTGCAATGATCAAAATCACCGGCAGCTGCCAGCGAAGCGCGCCCAACGTGCGGGCAGCCCCGCGCGTCGCAAATCCATACGCCAACCCGCCCGCGAGCGACAGCGCGATCAGCACCGGTTGCATCGAGAACATGGTGAGCCCCAGCGTCAGCACCATGTAGAGTGCCGGCACCGCCGGATGCGACATCGCGAATGCCGCGACGGGCTCGTTGCCCGATTCCTCTCGCATGATATCCACGGGCACCCTCATCCCCTCGCTCAAACGCCAACGGCGTAGCGCCGCCGGCGCCATACACAACCAGCGCAAACGCCGCGCCCGCGGCACCGACATCGGCCGTCACGCGTCAAACGTTACGCGCTCATCATATGCCTGCGGTATCATATTGCGCCGTGTATCGTTTCCAAACACACGTCTCTATAACGTAACAGGAGATCACATGGACGCAACCGCAATTATCCTCGCCGCCGGCGAGGGCACCCGCATGAAGTCGAACCACTGCAAGGTTTCGCACAAGATCCTGGGTAAGCCCATGGTCCAGTGGATCGTCGACGCCACCATCAAGGCCGGCTGCAACCGCGTCGTAGTCGTCATCGGCAGCCACGCCGACGAGATGCGCGCCCTCATCGACGGCGCCTACGCCACCAGCACCACCAAGGTCGAGTGCGTCGAGCAGACCGAGCGCCTGGGCACCGGCCACGCCGTCAAGGTCGCGCTCGAGGCCTGCGGCATCACGCAAGGCCCGGTCGTCGTGCTCAACGGCGACCTGCCGCTCATCACCGCCGACACCGTCGCCAAGTTCGCGCAGACCGTCGCCACCGGCGAGCTCGCCTGCACCGTCATGACCATGACCCCGCCCGACCCCTTCGGCTACGGCCGCATCAAGCTGGGCGCCGACGGCCAGATCGAGCGCATCATCGAGCAGAAGGACTGCACGCCCGAGCAGGCCGCCACGCTGCTCGAGTGCAACGCCGGCTGCTACGCCTTCGACGGCGCGCAGCTCGCCGCCCACATCGACGAGATCGGCAACGACAACGCGCAGTCCGAGTACTACCTGCCCGACATGCTCGAGATCCTCAAAGGCCACGGCCAGGCAGTCTCCATCTTCCACTGCGACGACTACCGCGACGGCTTGGGCGTCAACAGCCGCATCCAGCTCGCACAGCTTACCGCCATTGCGCGCGACCGCATCAACGAGCACTGGATGGCCGAAGGCGTTACCTTCATCGATCCCACGCAGGCCTGGATTGGCCCCGACGCCACCATCGGCCGCGATACCGTCGTGTGGCCGCAGACGCACCTGATCGGCCACGTCACCGTGGGCGAGGAGTGCCAGCTCGGCCCCAACAGCCGTCTCACCGACACCACCGTCGGCAGCGGCTGCACCATCGATGAGACCATCGCCATCGAGGCCGTCATCGAGAACGGCGTCGACTGCGGCCCGCGCGCCTACCTGCGCCCGGGTACCCACATGCTCGACGGCTCCAAGGCCGGCACGCACGTGGAGATCAAGAAGTCCACGATCGGCGAGGGCTCCAAGGTGCCGCACCTGTCCTACATCGGCGACACCACCATGGGCTCCGGCGTCAACGTGGGCGCGGGCTCCATCACCTGCAACTACGACGGCGTCCACAAGCACAAGACCGTCATCGGCAAGGATGCCTTCATCGGTTCCGACACCATGATGGTCGCACCCGCCCAGATCGGCGACGGTGCACTCGTGGCCGCCGGCTCCGTCATCACCGAGCCGGTCCCGGCCGACGCACTCGGTCTGGGCCGCGCCCGTCAGGTAAATATTGAGAGCTGGGCCGCCGATTACCGCCGCCGCCTGCACGAGGACGACGAGGTATAACGTTTTACCAAGCACAAAAGGAGCTGTTCCATGGGGACAGCTCCTTTTTCTATGCTGACCTGCGCGGCCGGAGAGTGGTCGGTTCGTGTCCGTTGACGGTAAAGACGTTATCAAGACCCGATAAACCCCGCCGCGCGGTTACAATGCAACAAGGCATCTATATGGCATTCGATATTAAAGGAGAAGGGTAATGCCGATTAATGATCCCGAGAAGTCGGAGAATATGCGCAAGTCCATCCGTGTGTATTCCGGTTCCTCCAACCGTCCCCTCGCTCAGAAGATTGCTGAGTACCTTGGGGTCGAGCTTTCGGGCCTTACGCTAAAGCAGTTCGCCAATGGTGAGATTTACGCCCGCTACGACGAGACCGTCCGCGGCGCCGACGTCTTCCTGATTCAGTCCGTGGCCGGCGGCAACGTCAACGACATGCTCATGGAGCTGCTCATCGCCACCGACGCTGCCAAGCGCGCATCCGCCCGCTCCATCACCGCCGTCATCACCCACTACGGCTATGCCCGCCAGGACCGCAAGGCCGGCCCGCGCGAGCCCATCACCGCCCGCCTCGTCGCCAACCTGCTCGAGCGCGCCGGCGTCAACCGCATCATCACCCTCGACCTGCACCAGGGCCAGATCCAGGGCTTCTTCGATATCCCGGTTAACCACCTGTCCGCACTGCCGCTGTTTGGCCAGTACTACAACGACATGCACTTCGACACCGACAACCTGGTTGTCGTCTCCCCTGACGTGGGTCGTGCCAAGGCCGCCAAGAAGCTGTCCGACATGCTCGGCTGCGACCTGGCCATCGCCCACAAGGGCCGTCCGCGCCACAACGCCGCCGAGGTCATGGGCATCATCGGTGACATCAAGGGCAAGACCTGCATCATCAACGACGACATGATCGACACCGCTGGCACCCTGTGCGCCAACGTCAAGGAGCTCAAGGCTATGGGCGCCGGCGACATCTACGTCTGCGCCACCCACGGCATCTTCTCCGGTCCGGCCATCGAGCGTCTGAACGACGCCCCCATCGTCGAGTGCGTCGTCACCGACGCCATCCCCGTCGAGGTCGGCGGCAAGATCAAGACCATCTCGGTCGCCGAGGAGTTCGCTCAGGCCATCTCCGCCGTTTACCACGAGGAGCCCGTCTCCACGCTCGTCGGCGGCGACTTCGCACTGTAGTCGCTCGACCCTCACATCCCTCCGGAAGCCCCGGACGCGCCTGCGGGGTTATCACGCGAACGTCCTCGCCGCTTTGCGGCTGCGGGATGTTCGCTTTGATAACCCCTCCCGGCGTGTCCGGGGCTTCCTGCTGTCTCGGGGCAGCTGTTTTCTGAAATGACTTTGCTGCAACCTTTCCTCGCCTTCGGCGGGCGTGGTAGCCTTTGTCGTTGATTAAACTTTTATGTGTAACGGAAGGACAAATATGGCAGCTGCACAGCCGCTTAAGATTCGCATGGTTGCCGGGCTTGGCAACCCGGGCGAGGAATATGCCGAGACCCGCCACAACGCCGGCTTTAAGGCGATTGACGAGCTGGCCCGTCAGGCCGGCGTCACGTACTGGAAAAACCAGGCCGGCGCCGAGGTCGCACTCATCAACATCAACGATCCCGAGGAAGAGGGTGGCAAGCGCCAGATCGTGCTGGTCAAGCCGCAGTCGTATATGAATACCTCGGGTGGCCCCATCTCCAAGCTCTGCCGCGAGTACAAGATCAAGGCCGAGGAGCTGCTCGTCATCCACGACGAGCTCGACATCCCCGCCGGTGACGTGCGCGTCAAGGTGGGCGGTGGCCACGCCGGCCACAACGGCCTGCGCTCCATCATCGACAAGATGGGCAGCCGCGACTTTAGCCGTATCCGCACCGGCATCGGCAACCCTCCCGGCAAGATGGCCGTGGCAGACTATGTGCTCAAGCAGCTGCGCGCCCGCGAGGCCGAGGCCTTCCAGGACACCTGCGCCCGCGCCGCCGACGCCGCCGGTCTGGCCATCGTGCACGGCGTAATCTACGCCCGCGACCACGTCAACGGCGCCGCCTCCGCCAACGGCAAGCACTAAAACCTACCGTTTAGGGATGTTTATTTTGGCAGGTTTTATCTGCGGAAACGCCCCGGTGGCCGCATCGCAATAAACCCCGCGCCGCCATACACGCATAACACCCCAAAGGGGGCCGGCCTCATCACAACCCGAGGCCGGCCCCCTTTGCCGTTTTGCCTGATAAAACCGACCAAAATAAACCTATCCCTATTTGGTAGGTCGAAGTGGATAAACCCTTTTCCCAACCGCCGAAGACACACGTAAACAGCATGTCCATGAGGGTATAATTTGCACCGTATGTCTGCACAACGCCTGTGCGCGTACGGTTTTACTCGGGCTACCGTCCATTTCCGTGGAGGCACGGTTCGGCGGCCCTAACAAGAGAGGGGTTCTATGTATAAGATCCTGGAGAAGACGCAGTTCTCGGAGAAGGTGTTCAAGTTCCGCATCGAGGCGCCCGCAATCGCCAAACATGCGCACGCTGGACAGTTCCTCATGGTTCGCGCCAACGAGACGGGCGAGCGTGTCCCGTTTACCCTGGCCGGCTGGAACGGTGACGAGGGCTGGGTCGAGTTCATCTTCATGGTGATCGGCAAGACCACCGAGATGCTTTCCACCTACGAGGCCGGCAAGTCGCTGCGCGACGTCGTGGGCCCGCTGGGCGTTCCCACCGAGATGGCCGAGGGCCCCTGCGCCGTCATTGGCGGCGGCGTCGGCCTGGCAATTGCCTTCCCGGTCGCCAAGCACCTGGTCGAGACCGGTCACGAGGTGCACGCCATCATGGGCGCCCGCACCAAGGACCTCCTGCTCATGGAGGACCAGTTCCGCGAGCTCCTCGACGAGGACCACATCCACATCACCACCGACGACGGCTCCTACGGCGAGCAGGGCGTTGTCACCGCTCCGCTGGAGCGCCTGCTGCAGGACAAGGCCGTGAGCCAGGTCTTCTGCGTCGGCCCCGTTCCGATGATGAAGTTCTCGACCCTCACCGCCCAGAAGTACGACACACCCATCACCGCGTCGCTCAACCCCATCATGGTTGACGGAACCGGCATGTGCGGCTGCTGCCGCGTCGAGGTGGGCGGCGTGACCAAGTTCGCTTGCGTCGACGGCCCCGACTTCGATGCCACCCTGGTCGACTGGGATGACCTTCGTGCCCGCCAGGCCGCTTACCGTTCCGAAGAGGGCGAGTCCCTCAAGGCCTATGAGGAAAAGAGCTGCGCATGCCACTAGTTAACGGTCGTTTCGTTGCCGATATGAAGTCGCCCCGCACCCCCGATAACGAGGAGCCGGCTGCCGAGCGCGCCTGCGACTTCCGCCCCGTCGACAAGGGCTTCACCGAGGAGATGGCGCTGGCCGAGGCCGAGCGCTGCCTCAACTGCAAGAAGCCGTTCTGTGTTGAGGGCTGCCCCGTCAACATCAACATTCCCCGCTTTATCGAGCAGATCCGCGCGAAGGACTTCGGCGGCGCTCTCGATACCATTCGCGAGGACTCCATGCTTCCCGCCATCTGCGGCCGCGTCTGCCCGCAGGAGAACCAGTGCGAGGGCAAGTGCATCCGTGGCAAGAAGTCCGAGCCCGTGGCCATCGGCCAGCTCGAGCGCTTCTTGGGCGACCGCCCCGAGCTCGCCTCCACGCCCAAGATGGCCCCCAAGAACGGCAAGAAGGTCGCTGTCGTCGGCTCCGGCCCGTCCGGCATCACCTGCGCCGGCGAGCTCGCCCGTAACGGTTTTGACGTTACCGTCTTCGAGGCATTCTTCACCGGCGGCGGCGTGCTGGTCTACGGCATCCCCGAGTTCCGTCTGCCCAAGGCAGTCGTCAAGCGCGAGATTGACGGCCTGGAGGACATGGGCGTCAAGTTTGAGTACAACTCCGTCGTGGGCAATATGGCCACGGCCGAGGAGCTGTTCGAGCAGGGCTTCGACGCCATCTACGTGGCGACCGGCGCAGGCCTGCCCAAGTTCCTCAACGTCCCCGGCGAGAACCTGCCCAACGTCTTCTTCGCTAACGAGTACCTCACCCGCGTGAACCTGATGAAGGCCAACAAGTTCCCCGAGTACGACACCCCCACCAAGCACGGCAAGAACGTCGTCGTCTTTGGTGGCGGCAACGTGGCTATGGACGCCGTCCGTACCGCCAAGCGTCTGGGCGCCGAGCACGCCATCATCGCCTATCGTCGTACCGAGGACGAGATGCCCTGCCGTCGCGCCGAGCTGCACCATGCTAAGGCCGAGGGCGTCGAGGTTCTGCCGCTCGTCTCCCCGCTCGAGTTTGTCGCTGGCGAGGACGGCTCCGTGTGCGCCGTCAAGGTCCAGAAGATGGAACTCGGCGAGCCCGACGAGTCCGGCCGTCGTCGCCCGGTGCCCATCGAGAGCGCCATCGAGGAGATCCCCTGCGACGTCGCGATCTCGGCTATCGGCACCAACGCCAACCCCTTCGCAAAGAAGATCGGCGGCAAGATGGAGCTCAACAAGTGGGGCTACATCGTTGCCGACGAGGAGACCGGCCAGACCACCGATCCCCGCATCTGGGCCGGCGGCGACATCGTCACCGGTGCCGCTACGGTCATTCTGGCGATGGGCGCCGGCAAGAAGGCCGC
>CAJMMA010000033.1 GCA_905214435.1 uncultured bacterium | reverse complement strand
CTCCAAAACATCCGCTCAAAACACCCCGTTGCATATGTGGTTCTCTATCTCTTTGTCGGCTGGGCATTGCTGGTTGTCATCACCCATGCCATAGCTTTTGGAGCAGAACTGCTGATAGCCAGCTCGGACCAGCCCGTCGTCAAATGGGAGACGACCGATGAATGCACCGACGGAACCCGAACCATTTACTACAACAGCCCGTCCCTCTACCAAGAGTTCAAGGTCAAGATAAAGGACTCCAAGATTGTCGATGCCGAACTGGGCTCTTTATTTACAATCGGAGCAACCGTCAACGCCGAGCAAGTCGAGTACACGGACGGCCATGCGACGTATCGTATCGACCTCAGCATCCTAGGCCGACCGTCACGCGCTTGTCTGCTCGAATGCGATATACGCGGCACCACACTACACATGTCCGAAATACAGATGCGCCCGGACAAAAGAAAGTGATATATGGCCGAGTCGGAAGAGACTAGGCATAGACTCGTCCGCCTTCGTAGGCAAAACGCAGGATGAGCGGGGCATTGTTACGCACGAAATCATCGAGTTCTTTGAGGTCCGCTTCGCTAAAGCCCTCATGTGACACCCAATTGAATGCCGGCAAGATACACTCCGCCGCGTCAAAACCCCAATCGCGCGGGCGCTCCACAACGACCTTCACCGTGTTGTCCTCACGGACTTCGGAATACGAAACTTGCGTATCGTCCTCGAGGCGGACATATTCCCACATCATAAGCTCGCTCCGTTCAAAGAAGTCTCTTCCTGAGCAGTATACCCGCCCGTACAGCTACTCCACCGGTTTGAAGATGGTGGACTGGCCGAAGACGCTACGGATGAGGGCTTTGGCTTCGTCCTCGGTCTGCGGGATGCTTGGGGCTGCGCCTTGATGGCCGAAGGGGCTGCCCGCGCCGGGGTTGGACTCCCAGGGAGCCGCAGGAGCGTCCTCCTCTTTGGGGGCAGTTGCAGCGGGCTTGGGCGCGGACGCCGCACCCGGCACGTCGAACGGGGGCAGATCGTCCCCGCCGGCATCGGCAGCAAAACCGCCGACCATGACATCGTCGTAGGGAACCTGCTCGGATTCCCACGGCGCGGCGGGCTGAGCCTTGGGAGCGGACGCGCGCTCGGGCGCTCGGGGTGCGGGCTCGGTCGGGAGCTTGCCCGTGGCAGGAGCGCCGGCGGGGTTGTCGGAGCGCAGCCAGGGGGCCTTAGCCAGGTCGGATGACTTGGGCGCAGGCGCGGCGGCGGGCTTAGGCCCGGGGACCGGAGCAGCCGGTTTGGGCGCAACGGGTTCAGGCGCCGACGGGGTCGGTGCCATCACCGGCGTCGCTTGCTGCTGTGGAGCGCTGGCGCTCGAGGATACAGGGGCCGCCGAGGACACGGGTTGCGGGTCCGCAGATACCGCAGCCCGTGCAGATGGAGAATGCTCCTCATGTTGAGGAGCCGACGTGCCACCCCCATCCAGGACATAGTCGACGGTACGACGACCGAAGACCGCACTGACTGTCGGCAGGACCACCGACTGCGTGTCGGCGCGTCCGAGCATCTTGATGGCAAAGGTCGAGCCCGCGGGGAACGAGACCGTGAGCTTAGAGCCGTCGTCGGCCGTGGCGCGAGCGTTGAGCAAAAGCCCTGCGTAGGAAGCCTGACGCGCCTTGACACGCTCGACAACCTCGGCCCATTTGCGCTGCAGCTCTCCGGCATCATCGACCGCGGGCGTCTCGGCAGTACCGGCGGCGGCAACCTGGGCGGCATTGTTGGACTGGGGCTTAGGTGCCGGAGCGGTGGCAGGCGCGGGGGCCGCAACGGGCTGAGGCGTCGGAGTTGGCGCAGGCTGAGGTGCAGGCGCTGCAGGCTTGGAAGCTGACACGGACGCAGAACGGGACGCAGGCTGGGCAGCCGGAACAGCAGCACCACGGTCCCAAGGCATACCGCCCTGGCGCGCGGACGTAGCAGCGGGGGCAGCGGATGCCGCCGGAGCGGCAGCACGAGCGCCCGAAATGAGCGTCGGCTGTTGGGCAGCAGCGGGTACGGATGCTGCAGGCGCGGCGGCCTGAGCAGCAGCCACGCTCGCCGGCACGGCGCCGTTGGCAACCATGGCCTCCAAGCGAGCCACGCGCTCGGCCAATGCCTCAATCGTTAAATCGGCCTCGGGACGTGCCAGGCGCGTGCAGGCGATCTCGAGCACCAGGCGCACGTCGCTCGCGCCCCTCATCTCCAGTGCGGCATCGTCGAGCACCGTCAGCACACGGGCCAGGCGGTCGACAGGATGCTCGCCAAAGGCAGCGGCCTCGGCAGCAAGCGCCTCGGCCTGCTCGGAGCCGCCCTCAAACAGCTCGGCACGGGCACCGGCAACGCAGGCAACGTACACGTCACGCACATGCGCCACCAGGTCGCGCGTCAGCTCCAGCAGGTCGTTTCCTTCCTCGACCTGCGCACGGATCAGTCCATAGAGCTCGGCAACATCGCGATCGGCAATGGCGCGGGAAAACTCGCCCAGAATCTGGTCCGAAACCTCGCCTAAAAGCGAGCGGGCGTCGTCCGCATGCACAGAACCGTTGCCAAAGACGCTCAGCTGCTCCAGCGTGGACAACGCGTCGCGCATACCGCCCTTGGCATGGCGCGCCACAATGGCGAGTGCCTCGTCGTCGTAATCGAAGCCCTCCTGCTCGCACACGTATGCCAGGCGATGCTCAATATCCTCGTTGCCAATGCGATGGAAATCGAAACGCTGGCAGCGCGAGAGGATGGTCTCCAGAATCTTTTGCGGGTCGGTGGTGCACAGCACAAAGATCACGTGTGCCGGCGGCTCCTCGAGCGTCTTGAGCAGCGCGTTGAACGCCGCCGTCGTGAGCATGTGGACCTCGTCGATGATATAGATCTTGTACTTGCCGCGCACCGGGGCAAAGTTGACGGAGTTGATGATCTCCTCGCGCACGTTGTCCACGCCGGTACGGCTTGCGGCATCGAGCTCGTAGACATCCGGGTGGTTGCCCTCGGCAATGAGCTCGCACTCCTCGCAAGTACCGTCGGGCATGCAGCCGCTTGCACCCTCGGCGCGCGCTGCCTCGGCATTGCGGCACAGCAGCGCCTTGGCAAGGATGCGCGCCATGGTGGTCTTGCCCGTGCCGCGCGGTCCGCAGAACAGGTAGGCGTGGGACAGGCGTCCCTCGGTGATAGCGTGCTCGAGCGTCGAGACGATATGCTGCTGGCCCACCACGGAGTCGAAGGTGAGCGGGCGATACTTTCGGTACAACGATTCCATGGGTGCTCCCCCGGGTATACTGAGTCTTGTTGCCGCGGCGGCCATGCGGTCGCACGGCATACTGCATTCCATAATAACCCGTACGGCGAGCCCGCCGCGATAGGAGTCCAAAGAGCATGGCAGACGCAGAGAGCAACCTCGTTCCCTCCGAAGCAGCCGACCAGGTCGAGGTCGCGCTCGAGGCGCAGGCAGCAGCCGACGACGGCATCCTGTACCTCAACGAGTATCAGTACGAAAACGACCTCGTCACCGACTTTGCGCGCCTGGTCGCCTCGCCCAGGCGCCGTGGCTCCCTGTACGTCGCCGCCGCGATTGCCGCGCTCATCGGCATCGGCATGCTGGTGGCCGGCGGCAGCTGGATCAAGTTCGGCGTCGTGCTGATCGTGTTCGGCGCCTTTTTGGCCTGGTGGAGCAAGAACCTGCACCACACGCTCGCCCGCGACTTTATCGACGCCGTCGAGGCCGACGAGTCCATGGGTGGCCGCTATCGCCGCGTCGCCGCCAACGAGGACGGCCTGATGGTTTGGGGCACGAGCGGCAAGTCGCAGTTCTTCCCGTTTGAAAAGCTCGACCACGTGCTCGACGGCGAGCGCATCTTTGTGGCCATGTTCGCCGACCAGGGCGTGACGATCCCTAAGGACACCTTTGTCCGCGGCAATGCCGAGCAGTTCGGTCCCTTCCTTAAGGCGCGCATCAACAAAAAACTCCGCATCGAGACCAAACGCAAGAAGATGAAGGCAGAAAAGGCCGCTGCCGAAGCAAAACAGGGCGACAAGCCCCAGGAGACCAAGGGCAAGCAGCGCAAGCAGAAGAAGAGCAAGAAGAAGCGGTAGGCCGGCCGACACCGAAGGCGCCTCGTCCCGCGCCCGATTCCGGGCCGGGGCGCCTGGAATCGGGCGCGCGTACCGCCAATGGACCCGTTTTGCCTTGCTCTCGAGCTATTTCACTTCAAACCTTAAGAGCCTCCGCTCCGGCAGATCGGTCATCTTCATCGTGTAAGTCCCGGGAAATGCTTTCTCAAAACGGACGGTCTCGTAACCTTCGAAATAGTCGTTGGTGTTCTGCATCATAAATGGGACGAGCAACTCGTTTTCTGCCCCAACCTCCACGGCAAACGCAGCAGAGCCGCCAAGGACCGGCATGGCTTGCGTTATCAGATCGGTATTGACTACAAAATCATAGTTTGGCGCAGACTCCGGAACCAGATGCCAAACATACGCTTTGATTCCACCGTCGATATTATCCCTATTTCTGACACGCATCTTTACGGCGATAACGCACGTGATGTCGGCATCCTTCAGTCTCGTTTTCGTATCCACGGTGCCATATTTTGAATAATCGTCATGTGCTCGTTTGAGATACTCGCGCGGCGTGAGCAACTCTGCCCCGTCTATGCAAAACGAATACCCATCAGTCACCACATCCTTCGACCCCAGAAACGCTCCATCCATCGAGAGCCATTCGCCCTCCGCGTAATATTTCTCAGGAATGACCGTCCGGTTCCCGTTAACGACGCTCACCCTCATGCCCGCAAGGCCGGCAGCAGCACAGCAAAAAAGCGCGAGCGCCGATCTTCTCGTCCACAGGGTCTTCTTCATCGCGCTCACGACCTTTCCCGAACTTTCACAACGGCACCGTCGCGCATGCAGTAAACCCGATCGGCCAGTTCCTCGAGCACCTCTCCGTCATGGCTGGACAGAAGGACCTCACGACCCGTTGATGCCGCCATCGCCACAACGCGCTTGAGCATTTCAACGCCCGCTTCGTCGAGGGCATTCGTTGGCTCATCGAGAACAAGCAGCTTCGGCTTCTCCATAATTGCCGCAGCTATCCCCAGACGCTGCTTCATCCCAAGCGAGTATGCTCGGAACTTCTTTTTTTCGTCTGCATCGAGCCCCACGAGCCGCAGGGCAGAGCGAATGTCCTCGGGGGTGGCAACGCCCTTGATCTGAGCGATGAGCTTCAGATTGTCGTAGCCAGACAGATATCCCAAAAAGGAAGGCGCCTCGATCAACATCCCCAGACTCGGCGGGAACGAGATGTCCGCCCCAAGCCTTTGGCCATCGATAGAGATTTCGCCTTCGGTAGGCTTGATCAACCCGCAAACCGCTCGCATGAGCATGGTCTTACCCGAACCGTTTATCCCCTGAAGCCCGACCACAGTCCCAGGGTCAACCTCGATGGACACGTTGCGCAGGACATCGTTTTTACCCATGCGCTTCGATACGCCCCTTACGATCACACTCATATCTTGTCCCCCTTTTCTATAAGGTCGGCCCTTCGAAACCACAGTCCACCCAACGATAGGCATAACGACATAAGCCCAATTGATGACAAGACACTCGAGCCCGCCGCGATTCCCTCTTTGACAATTCCACCCCAGCGCAACAGCATCAAGGCGTTACCCAATAGCGCCCAATGTCGTGCATATGCCGAGCAGATCAGGTAGCTCATTAAAACCACAAACGAGACTGACGACCCAAGCACAAACCCAACCGCTGCCTGCGCAAACGCAAGCGCCTCAAAAGCAAATAAGAGACCTATGAAAAACGGCAGCGCATCTGCCTCGGCAGCTTTGAGAAACCACGGCGCCAAATTAGCCAGTTGAAGCGACTCACCATGAATGACCGCGCTGAACGAGGAGCTCACCACCAAGCTCCAAATCACAACAGAGCAAACCACCACGAGCAGTGAAAATGCCGTTACTGCCGCCACCAAGATAAAACGCGAGACCCACCAAAGGGTTCTTGCCCGGCATCGAACAAGCGCTTGCAAACCAAACCCGTGCAACGATTCGGTCGGATAGTCGAGTGTTGTATAGAGAATAAGCAGAATGAGAAATAGCCATCCTAGCGGAGGCACAAACATGACCCCGGGCCTAGGCTCAAACGGAGCAGATCCGGCAAACACGAGCGCAAGATTATCCGCAAACCCCAAGGTATCCGTTCTAACCCCATACACAGAAGACAATCCGTAGGCGTACACCAAGTTCGCAACGGTCACTGCCGCAATTGCAATAAAAGTGATGATGTTCTTCTTCAAAACGGTCCTCAGGTCCGCGGCGACCAGCCTAAACAGCATCAGACCACCTCGCGTCTTTTCCACGCCCCAGAAAAAGCCAACGAAGCAAGGGTCAATAATATGATTTCCGCAAAACCGGCTCGAATGTCTGGCCAGTTATTCAGCGATTCCGACCTGATGCTGTTGAGGATATTGCAGTTAAACCCCACACAAGCCATTACGCCGAAGATCCAGCCATTTGCAAAATGCCACGCAACCATTAGCAGATACGGGACAATTATCGCTTTGATTCTGCTACGAAACAAAATTGAGAAGCCAGTTACAGCCATGGATAAAGTCCCGAGCGTGACAGCATCGAACAGCGTGTATGCGAGCACATATGACAAAGGATGCGAATAAAATAGACCGGAGAAGTAGCTATGCAGGTAAAGTCCTACGTAAGTCGACTCATCGACCCGAGGAAGATACGCAGGAAAAAGCATCGAGACGATCAGGAAATTGACGAGCAGAGGAATGGCAGTCACTGTAAACGCGGAGAGGAAAGCAGACAGCATCTTTACGTTCACGTACGCCTTTCTGGAAACGCGCGTGCATATCTGCATGTCATAACCACTCAAACGCTCAAAGAGACACGACCAAGATCCAGCCAACATTGCAAGCAGGGGCAGTGCATAGAAAAACACCGACGCAGACAGTGGCGCGTTCGCGCTCACAACAATCCAGTTACCGAAGCTGCTTTCACGTGTTTGACCGAGATAATTTTCGGCTTGCACGCCAACGCCGTAACCAAAAGAAAGAAGGTTGTGGCGCTCTTTTTCCAAATTTGCCCACGGCTCCAGCGCGGCAGCTATTGCAACTGCGACCGCAATCAAGAGAGCAAGGATAAAAGCTGGACGTCTAATCGTTTTCGACAGTTCGTATCTTGCGAGCTTTTGGTTCATACGTCCTCCTCCCCCTTCCGACCCAGAAAGCCGGAAGGGAGCCATTTCAAACAACTATGCGGGAAGCTTGTGGAAATGCCCGACGCAGTCGGGGCTCCATACGCCAATAACAGTGCCGTAGCCAGACTCCGCCCATGCAGTCAGTCGCGCCGCAGATCGCCCGTTCTCACGGACGAGGTTATACATTTCCCACTGTCCCTTGTGATTCGAACGATACGTTCCCTGAGTACAATTCATGCTGCCGCTACCGCTTGTGTTATACGCACCGTCTGTATATAACCGAAGCGGATTTCCCGTATGGCCCTGGATATCCAGATAGAGCGATGAGGAATCATCCTTTTGACGGTAGCCAGTTGCACTCGTCCCGGCACATTGAAAACTAAATGCCTTATCGGCATTGTTCGTACAGGTCGTAATTCCCGTATCGGCGTTTTGAGTAATGCTGGAAACCTGAGAGGTGTCAAACTCCTCTTGTGCAAACGATGCAGCGGGAACCCCTAGGGACAGACCAGCTGCAATCACCAAGCCGACTCCGATTCGAGCAATAGCGCTCCTTGGCTTAATCATGGCCTTCTCCAATCAAAAGCGGTTAACAATGCGTCGACGCACGGCAACCTTCGCATGAATAGAGAAAGATGTCTGTAAACACCCGCTATTGAGTTGATTGCTCAGGCGTTTACACGTTATTTACCTGCGATAACAATAAAATTAGCTCCGCCTTATTCTTGATCTTCAACTGGCGGTAAGATGCAGACCGCAGCGCTTGCACCGTAGATGCAGCGTAACCGACATCCTCCGCAATGGCCTTTGTCGTTGCCCCCTCTGCCGTCATCAGCAAAATTTGCGACTGAACATCAGAAAGGGAGCGCGACGTAAGCAGGGCCAGCTGGCGCACGCGGGCCGTTTCGGTGGACCCGTTCGCCCGGTACTCCAAGACGGCCTTCTCGTCCTCAACCGAGCGGGCGAGCGCGATGTGCGTAACGAACATGGGCACAGACCAGCAAACAATCACCGTTGCCACGACGACATTGACAGCCGAACTTTGCCCCAACAACGACGCGAGGAACAACGGCTCGAAAACCGTCAGATCCTGCACCATATTGAGCAAGACAGCCCAAACAGGAGCCGTCGCCCCGAAGCAAAGCATCCATATCCCAAGCATTTTGCGCTGCGGACAGCTTCGCATCACTATATATGTGAGCAGCACCCCCGTCAGCACCGCAAGTCCATGGATTCGCCCCCTAGCGACCGTATAGATTAAGGCAACCATGCCCATTGACACCAACGGCACGATAGCCCGAGCATGGGCATGCACCTTAAACGGACGCAGCCCAACAGCGAGCGAAGCCGTAGACGCCACGCCGCAAAACAGGACCGGCACAGCCATCAACGGAACGCGTATGCACATCAATGCCGCGATATAGATAAAAGACCATTCCACAGCAGATAGCACCGCCCATACGTACGGGCTTCCGAGCCAAATCGCTTCACCCGCTCTATCCAGCGCAGCGCCACGATTCGCTTTTCCACCCGCGTAGCGTAGCGACAGAAGCAGTCCGAGACCCAATGCGTAGCTTAAGAGGGAAAAGGCGACAGCCCGCGAAACACCGGACCCCCAATCGCTATCCGCCATTACCAAGGGCCCCGCCGCAAGGAGGATAAAGAATAATGTGAGCAGGTATCGAAACAGCCGGCGCGTTCGAGCTGATGCCACTATATCGTCAGCATGCCGCTGCGGTAGCTCATGCCCTACAGTATCGCCCTCACCCGCAAACAGCGCCACGAGCTCGCGTGAGCCCGCAACCGACGCCTTCCCGTATGCTCGGTGAAGCGTTGTTCTCACCGTCGATGGCTTCGTATCCGTCTCCTTGGCAATTTCCGCCGGCGTTTTCCCTTTGAGCAGCAGTCGAACAAACTGCTCTTCTCTAGGCGACAGGGCAGGGGAAAACACCCCCGCATCGAATGTGTCGGACGCACAGGCGATATCCGAATTGTTGTCCCGTTTCCCCCTTAGCAACATGCATACGAAGGCAGCAGCGATAACGGACCCCATCGCCAGCAATGCAATGACCACGGCATCGCTTGCGAAGTATGCCGCCTCAACAGCCGGAATAAGACCAATAGGAACTGCTACGAGCACAGAACAGGCAAACACGTCGCGCCGCCCATGGCCAAAGGCACGAGGGCGGCAAAACGGCGGGGCCACAGTCAATGCGAGATA
Source organism: uncultured bacterium (assembly GCA_905214435.1). GTDB lineage: Bacteria > Actinomycetota > Coriobacteriia > Coriobacteriales > Coriobacteriaceae > Collinsella. Next base: position 11,426 of record CAJMMA010000033.1, on the reverse strand, counting down.
GACCAACGGAATTAAAAGCGCAAGGCCAATTGACGCGGCCGTTACAGGGGGCATCCCCCATGGCTCGGGAACGACTCTCCATGAAACTCGACAGCAAAACAGCAGGCAAGACATGACGGCTATTGTTTCTGTAAAAATCGCGTCCTGCGGGTGACGAGTTTCCCTTTCGTCAGTCCGTGTCGACCTCTGCGTCAAAGGAGAGTCCGCCGTGCCCCAAATAACATATGAGAGAAGCAGCGACCCAACAAAGCACGAGACACACGAAACGCCATGTAACAACCAAATCGGTGCAAACACGATTGGAATAGAGTCTCCGCGAGCATAGAAAGCCAGGTCGGCCCATTCGGGAACCGTTGCAATAACACCAAGGAAAACACCGATGGCACCGAGATGCCTCGGCCTTCTCATTCCCCCCTTGCATAGCGCAGCACCATGAACAAACGCCGCGAGGCATGCGCCCAGGATAACGAGCCAGGTCATTGCACCTGACGCTAGGCCGATTGAAGATGAAAACCGGTGATAAGGGGTGACCGCCATTACGACAAGCGCAATGGCGCAGGCAAATGTAGCAGAACGGCGGGAAAAGAGCATACGGCCTCCATAGCGTGTCATTATATCGCTCGAGCCGCTCGTTTATCTCTGTTCTCACACCAGCCAGCATCAATGATTCAGGCGAACTCCAATCCGCGCCAGATCACGGTCCGGCTTTTGTTCGCAGTCCCCACATCAAAGCGGGATGCGGTTTCCTTTTGGACGCCGGTTCGGAAAGCGCATCCCGTTCCAGGGCAATATTCTGGGATGCAGTTTCCGCAGCCCACCCCATTTGGAAAGCGCATCCCATAATTTGGCTGAAAACTGAGATGCGCTTTCCAAACGAGCCGAAACGGGCCGAATCGATCGGGCCACCTCGCATCCCGCTATCCTCGCCATCTGCCCGAGCGTGCTACACTAGCAGCATCTATGCCACCGCGAACGGCTCGGCCCCGCGCCCGCCGCTCGCAAACGAACTTTAAACGCACGAGGGTTGGCCATGCCGCTTTTCTCGCAACATACCGCCCGGTTCTCGCCGGACGTTCCTTTGGAGGGCACCAGCTCTCGCGAGCTGCTCAAGCGGTACCAGCCGCTCGAGACACTTGCGACCGGCGGTTTTGGCTCCATCGAGATCTGCCGCGACACGCACCTGCGCCGCCGCGTCGCCATTAAGCGCATCCCCCTTATCAACGGCGCCGGCATGCCCGCCAGCGACATCATGGATGTCCTGCGCGAGGCGCACACTGCCGCCATGCTTCAACATCCCAATATCGTGCAGGTCATCGACTTTACGCATGACACCGCCTATGCCTACCTGGTCATGGAGTATGTCGACGGTATGTCGCTGGCCGAGTTTTTGCATCGCGTGGACGGCCACTCGCTCACCTTTGACGAGGCCGCGGCCATTGCCGATGCCCTGGGCCAGGCGCTCACCTTCGCCCATAGCAATGGCGTACTCCACCTGGACATTAAGCCCGCCAACGTGCTCATCGACCACTCGGGCAATGTAAAGCTCACCGACTTTGGCATGGCGCGACTGTCGTCCGCCGGTGGCTTTGGCGGCTCGCGCGGCGGCACCATCGGCTACATGCCGCCCGAGCAGCTCGATATCGAGACCGGCACGGTCGACGAACGCGCCGATGTCTTTGCCCTTGCCTGCGTTATCTATGAGGGCTTGTGCGGCAGCGCTCCCTTTATGGCGGCCACGCCCGCCGACTCGCTCGACCGCATCATCGGCGGCGCCGCCTATCCCAGCGAGCTGATACCACACTTTCCCCCGGGAGCCGAGGCCGCGCTCATGAGCGCGCTCTCCCCCATGCCGCAGGACCGCCCCAACAGCATCGAGGCATTTTGCGACCAACTCCTTGCCGGTCTGGGCAGCGTGCGCGAGGGCCGTCGCAGTCTGGAGCAAATGGTTGGCGAGCTTTCGGATGACGAGCAGGAGCTCGACGATATCGAGCCGTCGTACTACGAGGACGACGCCATCGAGGTCGACCCCGCACTCGGCTGGGCGGGCACGCGCTGGAGCCATGCGCGCGACTACGCCATGCGCGCTATCTCGGCGCTAACGTGCGGCACCTTTAGCTTTTTGCTGATGCAAACGGCCGGGGTCGCGGCGCTTCCCGGCCTGGTCATTGCGGCCATCGCGATCGGAGCGGCGGCTGGCCTGGCCCCCCAGATCGGCTCGGCCATCTCGGCTGTGGGCTTTTTGGTGCTCATGGCCAACGCCACCATGCAGGCGCAGGGCATCCTGTCGATGTTGCCCGTCGCGGTGATCTTTGCCGCCGCCATGTCCGGTTGGTGGATCGCCTGGGGTCGCACCGAGGCTGCCGCGAGCGCCGCGCTCACCTGTGCACTCGCGCTTGGCTGTCTGACTGGCAACACCTTCCTGGCAGCTGGGGTCGCCGCCGGCGTCGCGTCATTTTGGCTTGGCCCGGCAAGCGCCGCCGCGGCAACGGGCATGGGCGTGCTTTTTGCCCGTCTGGCCACGGTCGCGCTTTCAGCCGGAGGCGTGCTGGGGCTCGGTAACGTTGCCGCAGCGCTGGGAGACCCACTCCTTTGGGCTGCCTTTGTGCTGGTAGCGGCAACTGCCGCGGCGTCATCTGCGCTGCTCAATGCCCATGCCAAGCGTGCCGATCAGGGCTCAAACCTTGCCGCAATCGCCGCCATCGCTGTCGCCGGCATCGGCTGCGCAGCGGCGTCCTGTCTTGCACACCATATGGAAATTGCCAGCCTTGCAGCCGCGGTCGTCGCCAAGGCGGCGGTTGCGGGAACCCTATCCTCTATAATCGTTGGGATATGCCTATATTTGCTCGGATACCAAAGAACCTATACGGAGAGTGATCTTTCGTGAACTTCCTGAACATCTTCGAGGACCACGTGGCCGGCATCTTCGGTGCCACCCGTGCCCCGTTCTCCTTTAAGAAGCTTGCCAAGCAGGCCGCTCGCGACATGGAGGATCAGACTCTGGTGATCAACGGCGTCAACACGGCGCCGGCACTCTATACCATCCTGATCGCCGCCGACGACGATCCCATGCTCGCCCCGTTCTACCCCGAGCTTTCGCGCGAGGTCCGCGAGTTTGTGAAAGCGCAGGCCGAAAAGCGCCGCTATGTCTTTGTCGGCGAGCCCCTCGTGCGCTTTATGATCGATCCGCAGCTGCGCGCCGGCAAGTTCTCGGTCTTTGCCGAGAACGTCGATGCCCCCACGCTCGGCCGCCTGTACGAAGAAGAGCGCGCCTATCAAAACGGCCTGGGCCAGAACAACTCCGCGGCAAGCCGTGCCGCCAGCGCCCCGCGCGCCGGCCAGCAGCAGTTTGCTGCCCCGCAGCAGCAGCGCCCCGCTGCCATGCCCCAGCAGCAGCCGACGCCTCGCGCCGCCGCTCCCGACCCGCTTGCCGTGGCAGACCCCTTCGCGCCTAGCGTCCCCGACCCCGCCGCAGCACCCATCCCGGTGCCGCAGACCGTCTCGCGCGACGCGCTTGCCGGCATGGGCGGAGCCGCCGCGACCGGTGCCGCCGTGGGCCTAGGCGCCGCAGCCGGCATCGCCTCCAACATGGCGAGCACTCGCGCCCCGCAGCGCCCGCTCGCCCAGCTCGTCGACGTCGTGAGCGGCGAGAGCCATAGCATCACCTCCGCACAGGTGACTATCGGTCGCGAGCGCTCGGTTTCCGATATTGCCCTGCGCGACCCCAACGTGTCGCGCCGCCACGCCCAGCTCACCTTTACGGGCTCGGATTGGTCGATCGAGGACCTCAATTCCACCAACGGCACGCTCGTCAACAACCGCCGCATTACGCGCTGCCCGCTGCGCAACGGCGATCTGCTGACGTTTGGCCTGAGCACCTTTGAATTTAGGGGATAGTCGCTTATGAACATCGATATCGTCCTTTTTGCAGGCCGCATCGTCCTGGTCGCCCTGCTCTATATCTTCCTGTTCGCCGTCATGAAGACCGGCGTGGGACTTGTGCGCGGACAGCGCCGCGACTCGGCTATCTGGACGATCGATGTGGACAAGGGCCCGCGCGGCATCCGTGGCATCCACGTAGACATGCTCGGCCCCGTCATCGTCGGTCGCTCGCCATCTTCGGACATCTGCATCAACGAACCGTTCGTCTCGGCCTCGCATGCGCGCTTTTCGCTGCAGGGCCCGGCGCTCATCATCGAGGACCTCAACTCGCTTAACGGCACGCTCGTCAACGGCCGCCAGCTCGTGGAGCCCGCGACGCTGCGCGAGGGCGACGAAGTCCAGATTGGCGATGTGGTCATGAAGGTGAACCGTCGATGATCGACGAGGAGAACAAGTCCGCAACTATGACCGAGGCACCGGCCGCCGCCACAGCTGCGCCGGCCCACGCCGCTCCGGCGGGCTCCGCACCCGTGGAGCCCGAGGACACCGTGTTCTCCCTGCCTCTTTCGCATGTAACGCATGATATTTCGGATCTCGCCGATAACGAGGACGAAGAGGATGCCGTAGCGGCGCCCATCGGCGCACATGCTGCGGAACAGCCCACAGTGCCCGAAGCAACCCCGGCGCCGGCTCACTTTGCAGAGCCCGTCGCCGCGGCAATTAACGAGAGCGCTGCGGTGTTTGCGGCACCCGAGCCCGCCGCGCCGGCGTTTCCCATAGCCCCGGCATCCGAGGTTGCGCCCGCGTCTACGCCGGCGCCCGAGCCTATAGACGTCAGCCCGCAAGACGACGAGTCGACCGCCCGCGTGTCCGAGGAGCCCGACTCCCCGGACACCGGCGATTCCGAATCAAACGCCGAGACCGACACCGTCTCTCCCGGTGACACAGCCGAAATCGACGTTGCCGCCGTTGAGGCCAAGCTCAAAGACCCCGGCTCGACCATGAGCTTTGAGCCCCTGACCGAGGAGCGCATCGAGACCGACTCGACCTATGATGCCGGCACCACCACGCAACTCATGTGGGGCGCCCGCTCCGACGTTGGCTGTGTGCGCCCGCACAATGAGGATTCCTACCTGGTGCAGTCGCCGCTCTTTTGCGTATGCGACGGCATGGGCGGTCACGCCGCCGGCGAGGTGGCCTCTTCCATCGCCGTCGAGACTATTGCCAAGACGGCCCCACAGTCTGCCGACGCCGCACGCCTGGCGGCAGCCGTCGAGGCCGCCAACGCCGCCGTAATCGAGGCTGCCTTGAATGGCCTGGGCAAGCCCGGCATGGGCTGCACAGCCACCTGCGCCTATATCGAAAACGACACGCTCGCCATCGCCCACGTGGGTGACTCTCGCGCCTACCTGCTCCACGAGGGCACGCTCATCCGCGTGACCCGCGACCACTCCTACGTTGAGGAGCTCGTGGACGCCGGCGAGATCACGGCAGACGAGGCTCGCGTCCACCCCAACCGTTCGGTCATCACCCGTGCGCTGGGCTCAGACCCCGCCATGTATGCCGACCACTTCACTCTGCATATCGAGGAAGGCGACCGCCTGATACTGTGCTCTGACGGCCTTTCGAGCATGATTCCCGATAGCGATATCGAGAACATCGCCACGCAGTCCTCAACCGCGCAAATCTGCGTCGACAACCTAGTGGACGCGGCGCTTGCCGCCGGCGGCCACGACAACGTGACCGTAGTAGTCGTTGACCTGGTTGACGATGGCGTTATGCGCGAGGCGCAACGCGTGCGTCGCCGCAACGTCACCATCGGCGTCGTCTTAGGTCTCGTCTTGGTGCTGGCGGCTGCCATCTGGGCCTACACGGGTGTCACCGGCTCGTACTACCTGGGTACCTACCAGGGCAATGTCGCCGTCTGGCGCGGCCTGCCCGGCAAGCCGCTCGGACTCAAGCTCCACTGGCTCGAAAGCGAAACCAGTATCAAGCTGTCCGACCTGCCCGAAGACACGCAAAACCGCCTCAAGGCGGGCATTCCGCAAACAAGTGTCGACGATGCGCAGGACACGATATCCAAGTACCGCCACCAGATCGACGAGGAGCAGACCCGCCAGGTGATCGACGCGCAAACGATTCGCGACAACACCGACCAGGGATCGACCTCCGAATCAGATTCCGAGAAAACCGCCGAACAGTCCGCCGAGGCCGAAGCCTCCGATAAGAATTAGAAAGGGAGTGCCGCTTATGAGTCGCCGCAACACCGAACTGCTCTTGCTCATCGCCTCGGCGTTCCCCGTCATCCTGCTGTATGCGATGTACGTCCTCACCGCGGGCGCCGCTATCTCCTTTGAGACGCTCGCCGTACCGATCGGCCTCTTCGCCGCCTTCGCCGCAGCACATATAGCCGTGCGCATCTTGGCGCCTGGCGCCGATCCCGCCATCCTGCCCATCGTATTTATACTTTCGGGCATCGGCATCACGTTCGTGACACGCCTCGCCCCCGCTCTCGCCATCTCACAGCTCATCATCCTGTTTGTCTCAGTGGCGCTCATGGTGGGAACGCTTGCACTGGTCAAAAACCTCGACGTGGTCATGCGCTACAAGTACACCTTTGGCATTATCGGCATCATTCTGCTGATGCTGCCCATCTTTATCGGCACCACGATCTCGGGCTCCAAGCTGTGGATTCGCATCGCGGGCTTTACCATCCAGCCCGGCGAGTTCGCCAAGGTCTTTATCGTGCTGTTCCTAGCCGGCTACTTGGCCGAGAACCGCGAGCTGCTCTCCATCTCCAACCGCAAGATCCTGGGCTTTAAGATCCCTCGCCTGCGACTGCTGCTGCCGCTGTTTGCCGTGTGGGGTGTGTGCCTGCTCGTCGTCGTCTTCGAACGCGACCTGGGTTCGGCCGTGCTGTTCTACACCATCTTCTTGCTGATGCTCTACGTTGCCACGGGGCGCTTTTCGTATGTCGTTATCGGCCTTGCGCTCTTAGCCGTTGGAGCTGTGGGCGCCTACAAGTTCCTGTCTCACGTTCAGGTGCGTTTCCAGGTTTGGGTCGATCCGTTTAAGGACGCCCAGGGCCAGGGCTACCAGATCGTCCAGTCGCTCTTCTCGCTTGCCGATGGCGGCCTGGTCGGTGTTGGCATCGGCAACGGCATGGCCAACAACATCCCCGTCGTCGAGTCCGACTTTATCTTCTCGGCTATCGGCGAGGAGATGGGCCTTTTGGGCGGCGGCGCCGTGCTCATCCTGTTTATGCTTTTTGCCGTGCGTGGCCTCACCACGGCTGCCCGCGCTAAATCCGACCTCGCAGCCTTTAGTGCCACGGGCCTTACGGCCGCCATCAGCTTCCAGGCCTTCTTGATCGTTGGCGGCGTAACCCGCCTGATCCCGCTAACCGGCGTCACCCTGCCCTTTATGAGCCAGGGCGGTTCCTCGCTGCTGGCGAGCTTTATCATCGTCGCGCTCCTGCTGCGCGCCGGTGACGAGGCGACCGGACGCGAGGCCGAGCTCACCGGCACCGGCACCATGGCCGCCATCACCGATGATCAGGTCGCATCTGCCGCCGCCCCGACGGGCACGCGCTTTGCCACCTCGTCTTCCTACGGCAGCGGCAGCCATTCCGTCGGCTCGCGTATGCGCCGTCGCCTGCTCGACACGCCTGAATCCGGTGTGCTCGGCCGCGTCGCGCTCGCCAACCGTCTAACCCGTGCGGTGCTCGCCTTTACGGCGCTGTTCGCCATCCTTATCGGCAACCTCACCTATGTCCAGGTCATCAAGGCCAAGGACTATCAGGATATGCCGACCAACAACCACACCATCGCCCGCTCCAAGTACATCCAGCGCGGTTCCATCATCACGTCCGACGGCGTGACGCTGGCCGAGTCGCTGCAGCAGGAGGACGGCACCTACGTACGCTCCTACCCCAACGGTAACCTGGCAGCGCACGTGGTTGGCTACGTGAGCCAGCAGTATGGCACCACCGCCATCGAGAGCGTCATGAACGACACGCTCACCGGCTCTAAGGATTACTCCAGCTGGAACAACGCCATCGCGTCGCTCGCGGGCCAGACCCAGCCGGGCAACACCGCCAAGCTCACCATCGACTCGCGCATCCAGACGGCTGCTGAGCAGGCGCTCAAGGGCTTTAAGGGCGCTGTAGTGGTCATCGACCCGCGTACCGGCGCGGTGCTCGCATGTGCCAGCTCGCCCACCTACGACAACACCAACATCGATGCCCTGCTACAGACGGGCGGCGGCGAGGACGGCTCCATGTACAATCGCGCCATGGACGCGCTGTACACGCCGGGCTCAACGTTTAAGGTCGTTACGCTTTCCGCGGCACTCGAGACCGGTACCGCCAGCCTTACCAGCACCTACCAGGCGCCCGGCTCCATGGACATCGGCAACGCACCGGTCACCAACTATGCCAACGAGAGCTACGGCACCATCAGCCTGCAGCAGGCCTTTGCCGTGTCCTCCAACGTCGTCTTTGGCCAGGTGGCAAACGAAGTTGGCGCAAACACGCTCGTGCAGTTTGCCAACGCCTTTGGCTACGGCCAAAAGCTCGGCCAGGACCTGACCTCCGCGGCCTCCATCATGGCCGACCCGTCGCTCATGACCGAGTGGGAGACCGCCTGGGCCGGCGCCGGCCAGCCTGTCGGCATGGACCACACGCCCGGCCCGCAGACCACCGTCATGCAAAACGCCGTGATTGCCGCCGCCATCGCTAACAGCGGCGTAGTCATGGACCCGTACTTTGTAGCCCAGGTACTCGCCCCGGACGGAACCGTGGTCAAGACCACGCAGTCCCGCTCGCTGGGTCAGGCCGTCAGCTCCGCCACGGCCGACCAGGTCAAGCAGGCCATGCTTGCCGTCGTCCAGTCCGGCACCGGCACCGATGCCCAAATCCCCGGCGTCAAGGTCGCCGGCAAGACCGGCTCGGCCGAAACCGGCGGCACCAACGTCAACTCGATGTTCGTTGGCTTTGCACCTTACGATTCACCCACGGTCGCTATCTCGGTGGCCTTAGAGGATTACGACAAGCATGACGTCAAGGCCGCCAAGATCGCCGGCATCGTCCTGACCGCGGCGCTTGCCGCACAGGGAGCGTGATGCCCATGATCGAATCGGACACCCGAGGCGCGCCGCGGCCGAAGAGTTAGCGGCAACGCGCCACACGGCCCCAGCGGCCACATCGTAGGTACTACACACATCGTTGAGCGAATAGTTATGTTAGGAGCAGGAATGGAACAGAGGGTCCTCGGGGGAAGATACCTCCTCAAGGATAAGGTGGGAACAGGCGGCATGGCGACCGTCTACCGTGCACAGGACCAGGTCCTCGACCGCACGGTAGCCGTCAAGATCATGCTGCCGCAGTATGCCGGTGACGCAACCTTCGCCGCGCGCTTTAAGCAGGAGGCCCAGGCAGCAGCCGGTCTCTCCTCCCCCTATATCGTGGGCGTCTACGATTGGGGCAAGGACGGCGACACCTATTACATCGTCATGGAGTACCTGCGCGGCACTGACCTTAAGAGCGGCATCAAGAGCCACGGCGCCCTCGACCCCAAGAAGGTCGCCCAGATCGGCTCGCAGATCAGCTCCGCGCTTTCGGTCGCCCACAAGCACGAGATCATCCACCGCGACATTAAGCCGCAGAACATCATGGTGCTGCCCGACGGCAACATCAAGGTGATGGACTTTGGCATCGCACGCGCCAAGAACAGCCACCTCACGCAAGACAACAACGTGCTGGGAACCGCCCACTACGTCAGCCCCGAGCAGACCCGCGGTCAGGACCTCGGCCCCACCTCGGATATCTACTCGCTGGGCGTCGTGATGTACGAGTGCGCCACCGGCCGCGTGCCCTTTGACGGTGATGACGCCATCTCGGTCGCACTCAAGCAGGTCAACGAGCTGCCTATTCCGCCGAGCCAGATCAACTCCGGTGTCGACGCCGACCTTGAGCGCATCATCCTCAAGTGCATGGAGAAGGACCCGGCAAACCGCTTCCAGACCGCTGACGAGCTGCGTCAGGTGCTCAACAGCTACCTGTCCGGTCGTGCCGTCAACATCTCGGAGCCCACGCGCATCATCGGTGCCCCCGGTGAGCTGGGCGCCACCAAGACTCGCGAGCTTTCCGATCAGACGCGCGCCATGGTGCGTCCCGTCTCGGGCGTGAGCGGCCAGAATACCGCCCGTAGCTCGGTTTCGGGCTCCACCGGCTCCTACGAGGTCGAAAAGCCCAAATCCAACAAGAACAAGATCATCGCCGCCGTGGTGGCAGCTGTTGCCGTCATCGGCATCGTGGTGGCCTTTGCCACAGGACTCTTTGGCGGCGAGCAGGTCCCCGTGCCCGACGTGCTGGGCAAGGACCAGCAGACTGCCGTCGAGCTGATCAAGGAAGCCGGCCTCGAGGTCGGCACCATCGACCAAAGCTACAACGACGATGTCGACGAGGGCAAGGTCGCCGAGCAGACGCCCAACGGCCACACCAAGAAGGCCAAGGGCACCAAGGTGAACCTGGTGATCTCCAAGGGCCCCAAGCCCTCCGAGAAGGTTGAGGTTCCCCAGCTTGTCGGTCTAACCAAGGACCAGGCAGAGGCGGCACTGGCAAGCGTTGGCCTAAAGGGCAACGCCACCGAGGAGGCCAACGAGGCCGATGAGGGCCAGGTCTTTGAGCAGGGCACCGACGCCGGTAAGGAAGTCGAGAAGGGCACGACCATCTCGTACAAGGTCTCGAGCGGCCCGGATACCACGTCCGTCCCCGACCTGACCGACATGACCGAGGCCCAGGCGCGCAACGCCCTCGATATGGCAGGTTTTGGCGTCGACGTGAGCTACCAGGAGAACGACTCGGTTACCGAGGGCACCGTGATCAGCTGGAACCCCAGCGGCAAGCAGAAGCCCGGCGCCACGATTACCGTCGTCATTGCCAAGAAGTCCGGCAAGGCCTCCGTCCCGGGCAACCTATACGGCAAGAGCATTTCCGCCGCCGTTACCGCGCTCAACAACGCCGGTTTCTATAACATTGGCTTCTGTGACCAGAACGGCAATCCCGTGAGCGGTAACGAGGATGCCACCGTTACGGGCGTCTCCCCCACCGGCAAGCAGTCCACCGACAGCACGATTACGCTGACGGTTGCACTTTCTGGCTCGGGTTCGGGTTCGGGCACGGGCACGGGCGGCGATTCCGGTACGACCAACTAAGTCGCCACCCCACCGCTCATTACGGCTCTCGCCGCAAACATATTCGCTCACAGACGCCCGCTTGCTTCCCCAGCAAGCGGGCGCTTCGTTTTTGACATGGCATGAACCAGAAGAGCCCGGCACCGTGGCGGTGTTCCGGGCTCGACAATTCTCTGGTGCCCCCGGGCGGATTCGAAAACTCCCCCCGCGGGGAAATTGGTGACGCGGGTGTCGACGGTCCGAATCCGGCCTTTAGACCAGAAGAGCCCGGCACCGTGGTGGTACCGGGCTCGGCAAATCTCTGGTGCCCCCGGGCGGATTCGAAAACTCCCCCCGCGGGGAAATTGGTGACG
>CAJMMA010000032.1 GCA_905214435.1 uncultured bacterium | reverse complement strand
CGGCTCGTTAATCCAATCCATCTCTCCCTCCTTTCCTTGCATACCGAATTGATAATGTTATTCTAATTCGATATGTATCATATTTCAATATAAGCTTATTTATATATTACACAAGGTAAGCACCCCCCTGCATCCAGCACAGGAAATGACTCTCTCGTTCCCCAGTGACGCGGCGAGAAATACAGGCCACTGCAGGACGTTGAATGAACAGCCCGTGAAAACCGTTGTTTTCACGGGCTGCACCTGCTCAATACTTTTTTATTCTCCAGCCTCAGTCGTCTCTAAGATCGACCACGTAAACATGATCTGACTCCAGGACCGGGTCATCACCCGTCGCGGTCGCCCTGCTCAGCGCGTTGCGGGCGCGCCGCGTCGCCAGTTCCTCAAGTTCTCTTTCGTTGACGCGCTTAATAAGATCGCCAGGCTGGCAATCAAGCTCTACGCAAATATCCAGCAATGTCTTTAACCTAATTGCCTTCACCTTGCCATTTCGTATTTTTGAGATACTTGCCGGTGTGTGCCCGGTCGCCCGAATGATATCCGTACTCGTCTTTCCGCGTCGAAGCAATAAGCTTTCAAGCTCAATAATCAGATAGTCCATGCCGCCCCTCACACCAAATCCTCGGTCTGGTCTTGAAGCAGAGCTCCGTAGCGCCATATCGCAGAAATCGAGAAGCAGCAAACGGCCCCCAGCACAGCACCAATATCTATGGGCAGGGCCAGGTTTTCAAACATCGAATAGGCGTTCCCCAGCAAGTCGAAGGGGCCAATCACTATCGAAAGAAACCCCGGAGAAAACAAGAGGTCACCTATTGCCGCTGCAACAAACAGCCACCCGATAATCGAGATTCTTCGAGCATGCGAAAGGGTAAAGGGCGATTCGCCATGAGCCATGTCCATGCTGATTCCCCGCAGGGTCCATGTGGCCCCTCCGGAAATCAGAAGATACATCAAAGGAACCACTACGGAAACCGTCTTTGATGGATCATATAGGTTTCCTTGAGCAGCCATAAGCCCAATGGAAATAACCACCACCACCGAACAGCAACACACCGCTATAAACAGCGCCGTAAACAGAATCCCAAGCCTTCTTCCGAGAGTCATCATCTTCTGGATGGACTTATCGATCTTCTGGGCGCTATTCACCACAGCTCCTCCTAAAGCAATCAGAGGTCTTCTTACTTACTGTTTTTCCTACATTGTAACGAACTCGATAAGAAGAGGGTCGCTTCACGCCGCGCAATCCCGAACTCCAAGCGTTTCTCATCAGCATTGCCCATCTTTCGAGTCGAAATTCAAATCCAGTTTCTTATCGCATGCTGAAATCAACCCGAACTGGATGTGACTGGAAAACAGCGCGCTGCGTCGGTCGCGCTTTCCCGAGCGACTCTGGCACAACAGACGATATGAGTTGAACATTGGGGCCTCTCCCCTTGCAGCTCCCTCGTGGGTCGGGCGACAATGGTCGTACCATCAACCGCGGCCGCGCGCTGCGGGCCCTCGGCCTCGGCTGCGTCGTCGGGGCGGTCCCGAAGATGCACCGGCCCGCGGCCGACCGCGGCCGCAAGAACGACCGCCGCGACGCCGAGTGGCTGGCACGCATGCTGGCGCGCCGCAACGTCGTCGAGGTGTGGGTCCCCGACGAGCGCCCTCGAGGACGCGCGCGACGACCTGCAACACGCCAAGCAGCGGATGTCGAAGTTCCTGCTGCGCCACGGCCTCGTCTTCGACGAGACGACGCCGGCCGGCAGGCGCAGGGGCGCCTGGACGGGGGCCTACTGGGACTGGACGGAGTCCCTCTCCTTCGACGAGCCCGACGACGCCGCGGCCTACGAGCACTACATGGACGGAAATGACCTGGTAGAGAACCCTCGCATCGTCTACGTCGCAGGGGACGTAGACGAACTCGTCGAGCACGAGCAGCCTCGCGGGCGACACGTCGTTCAACAGTTTCGACAGCGTTCCCTTGCGCTTCGCGTTGCCGAGCTCGAGAACCAGCTGCGCGGTCTGCCAGAACCTGACCGACATGTCCGCGGCGACCGCGCGCATCGTGAGGGCGACTGCCATGCGCGTCTTGCCGCGCCTGGACTTACCGAAGAAGACGAGGTCTTCGCGCGATTGTTTGTGTCAACGGCCAACTGAATGTGAACCCTTCTTGCATTGTTGCAACCTGGCTGGCAGCCGGTCTTTAATGACGACGACCATTGTCGCCCGACCCACAAAAGAGCCGCAAGGGGAGGAGCTCCCAATGTTCAACTCATATCGTCTATGGCGCACTACCATTCACCGAAAGTCGGCAACTTTTTCATTCTCTCTATACATGTTTAAACAACATGTTCTACAATAGGGACAATAGCAATGGAAACTCGGGACGAGCCGTCTATCCATCTACGGCGCAGCCCCTTATTCAAAAGGACGGTGAGTGCATCCATGGAGCGTGCAAGCGGCGTTCTGATGCCCGTTTCGTCATTGCCCGGACCTTACGGTATCGGCGGCTTTGGCTGGAACGCCTATGACTTTGTCGATTTCCTCGCCTCGTGCAAACAACATTACTGGCAGATTCTCCCCCTTACGACAACGAGCTATGGCGACTCGCCCTATCAGTCGTTCTCGGCCCGTGCGGGCAACCCCAATTTCATCGACTTTGCCGAGCTTATCGAGGCCGGCTATCTGGAGCAGTGCGATATCGACGGCGTGTACCTGGGCTCCGACCCCAGCAATGTCGACTATGGTGCCATCTTTGGTGGCCGTCGTCAGATTCTCGACCGCGCCGCCGAGCGCTTTGCCGCCGACAAGCCGGCCGACTTCGACGACTTTGTCCAAGCAAACGAAGACTGGCTCATCCCCTACTGCGAGTTCATGACCGTCAAGGAGGAGTGCGGTCTCAAGGCCTTTTGGGAGTGGCCCGCAGAGCTCCGTACCCGCGGCGAGGCTTCTGCCAAGGTCTGCGCCGCCCATCCCGCGCGCATGCTCTACCACCAGATGACGCAGTACTTCTTCAATCGTCAGTGGAGCCGCCTCAAGGCCTATGCCAACGAGCGCGATATCCTCATCATCGGCGACCTGCCCATCTATGTCTCGCGCGACTCCGTCGAGATGTGGGCCACGCCCGAGCTCTTTAAGATCGACGCCGCCGGTAATCCTGTGAGTGTCGCCGGCACGCCGCCCGACCAGTTCTCGGCCACCGGCCAGTACTGGGGCAATCCCATCTACGACTGGGACGCCATGGAGGCGTGCGGCTTCTCCTGGTGGGAGGGCCGCATTCGCGCCGCCCTCGACATGTACGACGTCATCCGCCTGGATCACTTCCGCGGCTTCGAGGCCTATTGGGAGGTGCCGTTCTCCTCGCCCGATTCGTCCTACGGTTCGTGGACGCAGGGGCCCGGCCTCAAGTTCTTCAAGACACTCGAGGAAAAGCTCGGCACGCTGCCCATCATCGCCGAGGACCTGGGCTTCCTCACCCCCGGCGTCATCGACATGCGCGACGACTCGGGCTTCCCCGGCATGAAAATCCTGCAGTTTGCCTTTGAGGGCACCAACTCGTACTACCTGCCGCATAACTACATCGCCAACACCGTCGCCTATGTGGGCACCCACGATAACGAGACGGCGCGCGGTTGGTTTGAGGGAACGGCCACCCCACGTCAGCGCGAGCAGGCAGCCCTGTACACCCATCAGCAGGCCGGCGAACCCATGGCAGATGCACTCAATCGCACCATCGCCGCCAGCGTGAGCGACACGTGCATCTACACCATGCAGGACCTGCTCAACTTGGGCAACGAGGCGCGCATCAACACCCCTGCCACGCTGGGCGGCAACTGGACCTGGCGCATGCTCGACGGCGCCATCACCCGCGAGCTCGAGCACAAACTCACCGACTGGACCGAGACCTACTTCCGCATCCCGTCGGAAGCCGAAATCGAGCTTCCTCAATAGGAGCTACCGCGCCCGACCCCACCCCACCGTGCGGACGCGACCGCTTTTCCCGCGCGAGGCCACCCCAATCCCCTCGCGCGGGCTTCTTTTGAATTTCTGACATGTAGTCAACTCACCACAGGAGGAAACATGCCCCGTATCGATCTTGCGGATCTTGCCGAGCAGTCCTTTGGAACTTCACTCGAGCAACTCGATGACCGCCGCATTTACAAACTGCTGGTCAAGCTCGTACAGGAGCGCTCCGCCGCCTGCCCGCTCAACAATGGCAAGAAAAAGCTCTATTACATTTCCGCCGAATTTTTGATCGGCAAGCTGCTCATCAACAACATGATCGACCTCGGCATCTACGACGAGGTTAAGGACCAGCTCACCGCCGCAGGCCACAACCTCAACAAGATCGAGGAGTTCGAGGTCGAGCCGTCGCTCGGCAACGGCGGCCTGGGCCGCCTAGCCGCGTGCTTCCTGGATTCCATCGCCACGCTGGGCTTGACCGGCGATGGCGTGGGCCTCAACTATCACTACGGTCTGTTCCGTCAGCGCTTTGTCGACAACCAGCAGAAGGCCGTCCCCGACGAGTGGCTTGGCGAGCAGGACATCCTGATCGATGACGACCGCTCCTACACCGTCGAGTTTGGCGATTTTGCCGTCACCTCCAAGCTCGTCAACATCGATGTGCCCGGTTACGGCCAGCCCACCAAGAACCGCCTGCGTCTGTTTGACCTGGCAAGCGTCGACGACGGCCTGGTTCCCGGCAGCTCCATCGACTTCGACAAGACCGAGATCGCCAAGAACCTCACCCTGTTCCTCTATCCGGATGATTCCGATGAACAGGGCCGTCTGCTTCGCATCTACCAGGAGTACTTCATGGTGAGCAACGCCGCCCAGCTCCTGATCGACGAGGCCGTCGAGCGCGGCAGCAACCTGCACGACCTGGCCGACTACGCCGTGGTCCAGATCAACGACACGCACCCCACCATGGTCATTCCCGAGCTCATCCGCCTGCTCACCACCGAGCACGACATCGAGTTTGACGAGGCCGTTACCATCGTACGCTCCATGGTCGCCTACACTAACCACACGATTCTTGCCGAGGCGCTCGAGAAATGGCCGCTCGCCAGCCTGCAGAAGGTCTCCCCTGCCATCGCCGACATTATCGTCAAGCTCGATGAGATCGAGAAGGCCGAGCACGATGACCCGCGTGTCGCCATCATCGACGAATACGACACCGTCCACATGGCCCACATGGACATCCACTTTGGCTTCTCCATCAACGGCGTGGCCGCCCTCCACACCAAAATCCTGGAGGACACCGAGCTTCATCCGTTCTACGAGATCTATCCCGAGAAGTTCTCCAACAAGACCAACGGCATCACCTTCCGCCGCTGGATCCATGGGGCCAACCCCGCGCTCGCCAACCTGCTCGACGATGTGATCGGCACCGATTGGCGCAGCACCGGCGATCTGAGCAAACTCGCCAAGTTCGCTGACGACAAGGACGTTCTTGAGCGCCTGGCCGCCACCAAGGTCGAGGCCAAGGCCATCATGCGCCAGTTCATGGCGCTCGAGCAGGGCGTGACCATTCCCTCCAACGCCATCATCGACGTCCAGGTCAAGCGCATCCACGAGTACAAGCGCCAGCAGATGCTCGCGCTCTACATCATCTGGAAGTACCTCGATATCAAGAACGGCAACAGGCCTAAGCACCCCGTCACCATCATCTTTGGCGGCAAGGCGGCGCCTGCCTACACTATCGCACAGGACATCATCCATCTGATCTTGACGCTGTCTCAGTGGATTGCAAACGACCCCGACGTGGCTCCCTACCTGCAGGTTGTCATGATCGAGAACTACAACGTCACCGCCGCCGAGCGCGTGATCCCCGCCGCTGACATCTCCGAGCAGATCAGCCTGGCCTCCAAGGAGGCGAGCGGCACCTCCAACATGAAGTTCATGCTCAACGGCGCCCTAACCCTGTGCACGCTCGACGGCGCCAACGTGGAGATTGCCGAGCTCGTGGGCGACGAGAACATCTATACCTTTGGCGCCTCGTCCAAACAGGTCGAGCAGCTCTACGCCGACGGCACCTACGATGCCGGCGCACTCTACCGCAAGCCCGGCATTAAACTGCTGGTGGACTTCATCACCAACCCGGCCTTTATGGCGACCGGCAATGCCGAGCGCCTGCAGCGCCTGCACGACGACATTAAGGGCAAGGACTGGTTTATGGCCCTGCTTGACATTGAGGAGTACATCCAGACCAAGGAGCGCGTGCTGGCCGACTACGAGGACCAGGACGCCTGGATGCGCAAGGCGCTCATCAATATCGCCAACGCCGGCACCTTCTCGTCCGACCGCACCATCTCCCAGTACAACGACGAGATTTGGCACCTGAGCTAGCTCATTCCCCTTACCCATTCTCTTGAGAAACGGAGTCGTGGCAGCACGGCTCCGTTTTTTGTGCCCGCACGTTACCCTGTGACCCGACTCGACCAAACAATCTCGATCCATAACAACTACTCAACCAAAACGATCCCAGCTGTTACAGATTGAGACATACCGGCCCCTCCCCTTGGGTTTATCTCAATCTGTAACATCTAGCAGGTGAAATTCGCCTTTGGTGTTACAGATTTAGATGAAATGGTTAGCTCAGCGGAACCGTCTCGATCTGTAACATCTAACGTCCGAAATCGGCCCTATCCGTTACAGATCGAGACAAACGACCGGTCAGGCAGTCCCAACACAAAGAAAGGCTCCCCTCTCGCCCAGTGGACGGGAGGGGAGCCTTATATGTGACCGCGGCAAAAGGATGGCAATACCGCAGTCGCCCAAAGGAAGGGCCTGGTTGCACCGGGCCTAGATAAGGTTCTTGCCAGAGACCTTATCGAAGAGGTGGGTCGCGTTCTTCTCAAACTTGAACCAGATGGGGTCGCCCGCCTTGAGCGCACCCTTGGCCTCGAGGTCGACAACGGGAATGATCAGGACGAACTGGCCATCGGGAGCGGTCACGTGGACATGCTCGGTCGAACCCATGAGCTCGGTCACCTCGACGGTACCCTGGAGCGCGCCCTCCTCGTCCTTGTCGGCAAGCAGAATCTGCTCGGGACGCACGCCGGCCGTGATCTCCTTCACGTCGCCGCCGTCCCAGTTGAGAGCAAGCTGAGCGCAGGTCTCGGGGGCGAGCGCCACGTTCATATCCTCGGTCTTGACGGTAAAGCCGTTGCCCGAGCGCACCAGCTGGGCATCGAAGAAGTTCATCTGCGGCACGCCAATAAAGCCGGCGACGAAGATGTTCGCGGGATGGTTGAAGACCTCCTGCGGGGTGGCGATCTGCTGGACGACGCCGTCCTTCATGACCACGATACGGTCACCGAGGGTCATGGCCTCGGTCTGGTCATGAGTGACGTAGATGAACGTGCCCTTGATCTCGTGGCGCAGCTTGATGAGCTCGGCACGCATCTGGTTACGCAGCTTGGCGTCCAGGTTGGACAGCGGCTCGTCCATCAGGAAGACCTTAGGATCACGCACGATGGCGCGGCCGATGGCGACGCGCTGACGCTGACCGCCGGAGAGCGCCTTAGGCTTACGGTCGAGGTACTCGGTAATACCCAGGATCTCGGCAGCGGAGCGAACCTTACGGTCGATCTCGTCCTTGGGGACCTTCTTGAGCTCGAGCGTAAACGCCATGTTCTCGTACACCGTCATATTGGGGTACAGAGCATAGCTCTGGAACACCATGGCGATGTCGCGGTCCTTGGGAGCGACGTCGTTGACGCGCTTGCCATCGATGAGCACATCGCCCGAGGTGATGTCCTCCAGGCCGGCGACCATGCGCATCGTCGTGGACTTACCACAGCCAGAAGGGCCAACGAGGACGATAAACTCCTGGTCATGCACGGTGAGGTTAAAGTCCTCCACCGCGAGCACGCCGTCCTCGGTAACCTTGAGGTTGTGCTTCTTCTCCTCGGTCTTCTTCTTTTTGCCAAAGAAGCCCTTCTTTTTGGACTCGTTGTTGGGATACACCTTCTGAACATGTTTGAGAACGATCTCGGCCATGTCTCTACCTTTCGATACGCGGCGCCACGCTGAGGGGCGCCGCCAAAACTTGCAAAACAGTTACGGCATCAGCCCTTGACGGCACCTGCCACAACGCCGTCAATGATGTACTTCTGGCAGAAGATGTACATGATGACGATGGGGATGACGACCATCATGATGCATGCCATCATGGGGCCGAGCTCGACGTGGCCATAGCCGCCACGGAAGTACTGGATCAAGATAGGAATGGTCTTGTACTTGGTGGAGTCGAGCGTAAGGTAGGGCAGCAGATAGTCGTTCCAGACCCACATGGTCTCAAGGATGCCGACCGAAAGATAGGTGGGCTTCATAATGGGAAGGACGATCTTAAAGAACACCTGGACCGGGTTGCAGCCGTCGATCATGGCCGCTTCCTCAATCTCGAGCGGGATGTTCTTGACGAAGCCGGCGAACATAAAGACCGCGAGGCCCGCGCCAAAACCAAGGTAGATGAAGCAGATGTTAAACGGCGTGTTAAAGCCGATGCGGTCCGCGAGGTTGGACAGCGTGAACATGAGCATCTGGAACGGTACGACCATCGAGAAGACGAACAGGTAATAGAAGAAGTTCGAGATCTTGCTGTTGACGCGCACCACGTACCAAGCGCACATGGAGCAGCACACCAGAATCAGCACGACCGACGTGACCGTGATGATGAGCGAGTACATAAACGCCGAGGCAAAGCCCTGCTCGTTCAGAGCGTGCACGTAGTTTGCGAGGCCGTTGAACGTCTCGGGCGTGAGCAGATCGAACGCCGTGGTGGTGCTGATTGCGGTCGCTTTCTTAAAGGAATTGAGCGCAATCATGAACACGGGGTAGATCCATGCGAGCGACAGAATCGTAAAGAAGATCGAGAGCGCGCGGTTGATAGCCTTATCGCGTTTCATTACTGCTGCACCTCCTTGGACCTCGTGGCCTTAAGCTGGATCATAGAAATAGCGACAACCAGGATGCAGAAGATAACTGCCTTGGCCTGACCGATGCCCTGCCATGCGATGCCAGCACGCGAATAGAACGTGTTGTAGATGTTCAGGGCGAGCATCTCGGTGGAGTGCGCCGGGGCGCCACCGGTAAGGGCGAGGTTCTGGTCGAACAGCTTAAAGCCGTTGGTGATGGACAGGAACAGGCAGATGGTGATGGTCGGCATCAGGTTGGGGATCTTAACCTTCCAAAACGTCTGCCATGCCGTAGCGCCATCGACCTTGGCGGCCTCGATGTAGTCAGACGGGATGGACTGCAGACCGGCGATGTAGATGATCATCATGTAGCCGACCTGCTGCCACAGGGTCAGGATGATAAGGCCCCAGAAGCCAGCAGCAGAGTTAAGGGCGATGAGCTGGGCGCCCACGTTGGAGAGCAGGCAGTTGATCAGAATCTGCCAAATGTAGCCCAGCACGATGCCGCCGATCAGGTTAGGCATAAAGAAGATCGTACGGAAGATGTTGGTGCCCTTGAGCGCTTTGCGGGTGAGCGCCTGCGCGATGGCCAGCGCGATCACGTTGATGAGCACCGTCGACAGGAAGGCAAACGCCACGGTAAAGAAGAACGACGTGGAGAACTGCGGATCGGACAGCGCGCGCACGTAGTTCTCGATACCGACAAAGTGCGCGTTATTGATGGTAATAAACTGGCAGAACGAGAGATAGAAACCCTGGATAAAGGGAATCACGAACCCGATCATAAACGCCAGGCACGTGGGCAGCATAAAGAGCGGCCACCAGCGCTTGAGTGCTTTGCCCATAGAAGGGTCCTTTCAATATGCAGGGGGCGGGCAAACCTACGTCTGCCCGCCCCCTGTCGCTAATCAGATAGCTTGGGCAGCAACTGCTTACTCGGAAGCAGCCTTCTCGGTCTTCCAGCCATCGACGAAGGCGTTCTTGACGCCGTCCCACTTGGTGTTGTCGGCAGCATAAGCGATGAGAGCCTGCTTGAGGTTCTTCTTCCACTCCTCGGAGGGGATGTAAACGAAGTCCCAAGCGACGGTCTTCTTGCCGTCCTTGGCCATAGCAACGGCCTGCTGCGAGAAGACGTTGGTGGTCTCCTTAGCGCTCTTGAACGGGGCGGTCAGACCCATCTTGTCAGCGATGATGCTGGTGGCGGTGTCAGAAGTGACGCACCAATACATGAAGTCCTCGGTGGCCTTCTGGGCATCCTCGGAAGCCTGGGAGCTGACGCACCAGTAGTTCTCGCCGCCGGAGCACAGGCCCTGGTTCTCCTCGCCGTCGACGCCGATGTAGATCGGCAGCATGCCGAGCTGGTCGTCGGTCATACCGGCCTTGGTGAGGTCGGCGTAGGCCCAAGAGCCGTTCTGGTAGAAGACGGCCTTGCCGGTTGCGAACTCGTTGGTGGCGTCGTCACCGGTCTTGGAGGCGAGCTGCGAAGGATCGCAGGTGGAGTCGGTGATATACAGGTCGAAGATCTGCTTAAAGTTGTCGAGATACTCGCCCTTGATCTCGTCGTCCTCCTGATTGTGCTCCTTCTCGAACTCGTAGTAGAGCGGGAGGTTGGCGAGGTGCGTGGTGTAGCGCCAGCTGGAGGAGTCATCCATGCCGGCGGAAGTGAAGGCACCGTCAACGCCGAGCTCGTCCTTGCGGGCCTGGATGTCATCGGCGCAAGCCTTCAGCTTGTCGAAGGAGTTGATGTCCTCGGCCTTGTAGCCGGCCTTCTCGAGGAGCTCCTTGTTGTAGATGATGCCGTAGCTCTCCTGAACCCAGTCGATACCCAGATCCTTGCCGTCGGACTGCAGCGCCAGGGAGTCGTCGATGAGCTCGCCGCGGAGCTTGGTGTCGGAAAGATCGGCGCAGTAGTCCTTCCAGTTCTTAAGGCCGGTGGGGCCGTTGACCTGGAACAGCGTCGGAGCGGAGCTCTTGGACATCTCGGACTTGAGCTTCTCCTCGTAGGTGTTGGAGGCGGCGGTCACGATCTTGACCTCGACGCCCTTCTCCTTCTTGTACGCCTTGGCGATCTCCTTCCACTCCTTGTCGACCTCAGGCTTAAATTGGAGGAAGTAGACCTCGGCAGCGTCACCAGAAGCAGAGGAGCCGGAGCCGGCAGAACCACCACAGCCCACGAGACCCAGACCAAGAACCGCAGCCGCGGAGCCAGCGAAGCCCAGGAACTGCCTTCTGCTCATTTCGTTCTTCATTACAATCCACCCTTTCACACCGTGGCGGCACCCTTTGCCGCCGCCTTCGGAGATTGGCTCGGGGACTTTGCCCCTTTTGCTGATTTGTACAATACGCTATTTGGCTAGTTGTTTGAACAAGTATTACTAGAGCGGTAGAAAAACTTCGGTGAACGGTAATTTCAACTTGATACTTGACAAGTTTTGTATAAACAATTACTTGTTATCGAATGCAGAGAAAACGCCCGGTCAAGCCGATGCATCGTCGGTTTGACCGGGCGTTTTCTCTTTGAGGACATGAGTCTCGTCAGGCTGCGAGCTAGCCGGCTATCGCTTGGAGTTGACGCGGTAGTGGAAGATCTCGGGATGCGTGCGGGCATGCGTCACCTCAAATAAGATGCCGTCCGAGGTGTACGACTGGCTCTCCATAACGGCGACGCAGTTGTACTTGCCAAGGTCCAAGTAGCTGCAGTCCTCATCGTTGGCAAGCTCGACGCTCACCGTACGGCGGCTCGCCATCACTTTGACGCCACGCTTGTGCTCCAGATAGTCGTAGATAGAGCTTGCCGCAATCTCGGGGGTCAGGCCCTTGGCGATCGACTCCAAAAAGTAGCCGTGGTCCACCTGGCGCGCGCTGCCGTTGAGGCTTCGGACACGCACGACGCGAATCAGCTCCTCGCCCACCTTAAAGCCAAGGCGGCGCGACAGTTGCTCAGTGCAAATCAAATGTTCAAAAGACTTGACCTCGGTCGATGCGACGGCATTGTTGCGTTTTGCGAACTCGCCAAACGACTCAACCTCTTCGAGTGCGCCCAGCATGTCGGTTTCGCCCTTAAGCCAAATAACGCGCACGCCCTTGCCGTGTATAGGCTGCACAAACATCTGGTCGGCCAGCATGCTCAAGGCGCGTCGAACGGTATTGCGCGTGCAGCCAAACTCCGCGGTCAGCTCGGCTTCGGTTGGCAGCATCTCCTGAAACGCATAGGTCCCGTTAATGATGCGCGAACGGATCTCGCGGTAGATTCCTTCGTAAATCGCTTTTGGCATAACTTCACCTCTAATGAATATGTATGGCTAGGCACGATAGCATTTCTTAAAGTTGTTTAAACCGATTATCGGTAAAGTACGGATTATTTACCGTCGACGGTTCCCCCGAAACCCAAATCGGACCGAATCAAAACCGTCAATGCGGCAAGCAGCCAGTCCTCTACAATGAGTTCATTGTTTAAACGTTCTTGCTCGCACAGCATGTTGCATCCGGAAGGCATATTATGCTGCAGAAAATCCAACGCTTTGGCGGGGCAATGTTCGCGCCCGCCATGCTGTTTTCTATATCAGGCCTCATGGTCGGCATCTCCGCCCTCGCCACGACCGTAGACATCGTCGGTGACCTCGCCGTATACGGAACCCCTTGGTACGTTTTCTGGACCATCATCCAGCGCGGCTCGTGGACGGTCTTTAAACGTCTCCCGCTCCTTTTTGCCGTAGCGCTGCCTATCGGTCTTGCCCAAAAGCAACCGGCACGCTGCTGCCTCGAGGCACTCGTGGCCTATTTTGCCTATTGCTTCTTTTTGAGCGAGATCATTAAGCTGAGCGGAGACAACCTTGGGCTTAAGTACCCATCATCTTTGACCCCCGCCAGCGGTATCACCGTCATCGACGGCATCAAGACGCTCGACACCGGCATTATCGGCCCGCTGGCGGTATCGGCAACCGTCGTCGCCATCCATGACCGCTTCTACGATGCCAAGGTTCCCGATTGGCTCGGCACCTTCTCGGGTTCCTCGCTGGTCTACCTCATCAGCTTTTTTGCCGTGTTTGCCCTTGCCGCCATCTCGGCCGCCATCGTGCCCTTCGCATACGCCGTAACCGAAACGCTGCGCCACGCACTTGCGGGCGTCGGCCCCTTCGGCGTGGGCATCTTTGTGTTTTTGGAGCGAGCACTCGAGCCCATGGGGCTGCACCACCTGCTCTATATGCCCATCTATTACGACAATCTGGTCATTCACGACGGTATTTACGCCACGTGGACCAACCTGCTCCCCATTCTCTCCCATAGCACGCGCCCTTTAAATGAACTTGCGCCCTGGGCAGGTTTTACCGCCACCGGCTGGGGCAAGCTCTTTGGCCTTCCCGCCATCGCGGCAGCATTCTATTTCACCGCCAAACCCGAACGCCGCGCCGGCCTTAAAGTCATCCTTTTGCCCGCCATCGTCGCCTCGGTGGTCTGCGGCGTCACCGAGCCGCTCGAGTTTCTCTTTATGTTCACCTATCCCGGACTCTTTTTGCTCTACGCCGTCCTATCCTCCTGCCTTGCCATGACCATGAACTTCTTTGGCATCGTCGGCATCTTCTCGGGCGGTCTCATGGAAATGACGGCCTTCAACTTCATCCCACTCATGCGAATGCATGCCGGCTCCTACCTTTTGGCGCTCGGTATCGGTCTTGCCTTTAGCCTCATCTTTTTTGTTAGTTTTCGAGCACTCATCTTGGTCTATGACCTTAAGACGCCGGGCCGCGAGGATCATGTCTCCAATCGCGCGGCAATCGATCGTTTAACGGGAAGCGGCTTTGCCAAAGAGCAATCTCCCAATGGCGAGGTCAGTATTCAATCCGATCAAGATCACGTCCTCGCTGAGCGGGTAATTCAGCTTTTAGGTGGCGTTGGCAATATCGTGGGCGCAACCAACTGCGCCACGCGCCTGCGCGTCGAGGTCGCAGACCCTTCCATCGTTGCAGATAATGCGTCGTTTGTCGCGGTGGGCGCCAAGGGCCTCATCATTACGGGCAAGACCGCCCAGGTGATTATTGGCATCTCCGTTCCCCGCGTTAAAGAGCATTTTGACCAGATCATGGGCCTCGAGCCGGGATTTGTGTCCACCACCTCGGCCTCCCCTGCCGCCAGCGCAGCCCATAAGCGCGGCGATATCTGCTTCTTCGATATCGACGGAACACTCGCCTGGCAAGACCCTCGAGTGGCACAAGAGCTTCCCGAGAGCGAGCGAGACCTCTCCCCCTATCCCAATGAAGCGGTCTCGCAAGCCATCCGTGATTTTGTCGCCAAGGGCAATATGGCGTTTATCTGCACAGGGCGCACGCTGAGCTGCATCCATCCAAAGCTGCTCGAGCTGCCCTGGACCGGCATCGTCTGCCTCGCGGGTGGCTATGTCGAACTTGAGGGACACGTGATTCGCGATTTGGCGATGACGCCCGGCATGCTGCAGCGCCTTGCTCCCATTCTTGAGCAATCGGACGAAGTGATTCGTTTTGAGGGACTCAATGGCGTCGTTCGCATGAGTGCCGATGCGCCCGACGCTCCGGGATACGCCCGCACCGTGGGCGATGCAATTACGCAGCTGCAACATTACAGCGCCTACAAGATCTTAATGTCCACGTCGCTTGCCAACCGCATCGCTCAGGATCAAGCGTTTGAGCCGCTGCTCTGCTTTAACGAGCTCGAGCTCGAAGTGACCGAGATTTCGCCTCGCGAATGCACCAAGCGCGAGGGTATCCAGTCCGTACTCGACGCCCTCGATCCCCACCACGGAACCGTATACGGCATCGGCGACGCCAGCAATGACGTCTCGCTGATGAACGCCGTCGATGTCGGTATCGCCATGGGCAATGCGCCGGACTTCCTCAAGGAAAAGGCCGACTATGTCACCGACAGCATCGACCACGACGGCGTCGTCACCGCGCTCGAACACTTTGGGCTTATCTAGCCAAGCCCCTACCGCACTTGCGGCCGCATGGACCAATCGTCTTCAACCGCCGCGCTCGACGCCCTAATGTGGCAATATGTTGTCTGCATAATGCAACGATGCAACCTATCAAAGAATGCGAGAACCCGTGTCCAGTCCGTTTACCAGCTTTTTAGCCCAGCACTTTGACCAGATTAACGACTATCTGGCCACGTTCTTTGACGGACAGGCGACTTCCGCCGATATCGAACGCTACCTGTACGCGCCGCTCTCGGCTTTTACGGCCAACGCCGGCAAGCGCCACCGCCCGCTTATCTGCATGCTCGCCGCAACCGCAGTGGGCGGTAGCTTTGAGAGCGCCCGCAGCGCCGCGGCGGCTATCGAGCATTTCCAGTCGGGTGCGCTCATCCACGACGACATCGCCGACAACGGACAGCTTCGTCGAGGCAAGCCCTGCATGCACCTTACCGAGGGCACGGGGCTCGCCATCAATTGTGGCGACCTGGCGCTCACCATGGTCACCAAGACGGTTCTCGACGATCCCACGCTCGAGTCCGACGTGAAGCTGCGTGTGCTCCACGAGCTTACCGAGATGATCGTCCGCACCATCGAGGGTCAAGCGCTTGACCTGGGTTGGGTCCGTGACGAGCGCTTTGATATCTCGGTTGATGACTACCTGGACATGGCGACGCACAAGACCGCGTATTACAGCGGAGCCACGCCGCTTGCCGCCGGAGCCATTATCGGCGGCGGCAGCGAAGAGCAGGTCGAGGCGCTACGCGCCTTTGGCCTGCACACCGGCCTTGCCTTTCAGATTCAGGACGACCTGCTCAACTTGGTCAGCACCAAAGAGGCCGCCAACAAGGACTTCCGCACCGACATCACCGAGGGCAAACGCACGCTCGTTGCCGTGCACGCCCTGTCTGATGAGCGCCATCACGACGAGGTCGAGGCAATCCTTTCCTCGGGCACCGAGGACCCCACGCAGCTCGCGCGCGCCGTGGAGATCTTCCAGGAGACCGGCTCCATCGATTACGCCCACACCTATGCGCTCGACCTGACCGCTAAGGCCAAGGCCGCTATCGAAGGCGTCGAGCTCGACCCGCATGCGCGCGAGCTCTTCCTCTCAATGGCAGATTTCTTTGTGGAGCGCCTTAGCTAGCGGGGGTCATAAAACCTGTGGGCAGCGCGTTTGGGTACAAGTTGCTACACTGTTGAGTGCATGTTTATGCATTGTCTCGCGTTGTCTATCCGACACGCGCTCAAAATAGTACGAATCGTACGCCGAAAGGGGTTCGTTCATGGAACCTATTACCACGGGCATGCAGGGAGCAGCCGTCGAGGATGTTCAGTCCCGCCTTCTGCAGCTCGGTTACACCATCGATGCCGACGAGGTCGCCGACAAGCGCTTTGGCACCACCACCGAGCAGGCCGTTGGCACGTTTAGGCTCGATAGCGGCCTTGCGGCCGGTTATGCTGTCGATATCCCCTGCTGGAGCGCCCTTGTAGACGCTTCATACAAGTTGGGCGACCGCACGCTCTACCTTCGCATGCCCAATTTTCACGGCGCCGACGTCAAGGCCCTGCAGCGCGCTCTCAACGTTTTGGGCTTTGCCTGTGGCGAAGACGACGGCTACTTTGGTCCGCATACCGAGGCCGCCCTGCAGCAGTTCCAGGAAAATGTCGGCCTGTTTGCCGACGGCATGGCCTTCCAGGACACCTACGCCTACATCAACCGCCTGCACCACGTGTGGGAGGGCAAGCCCTCGGTCACCGAAGCCGAGTCTCGCATCGGTTTTGCGCGCGCCGCCAACGTGCTCGAGCGTTTCCAGATTGCCGTCATCGGCGAGGACCCTATCGCGCGCAGCGTAGCATCGCGCATGTGGAACATCGCCACGGCGACGACCGACAGCAGCGGCATGATGCTCTGCGACTCCGAGGTCCCAACCGACGTTGACCTGGTGCTCGAGATCGCAAGCGACGAGCTGCCCGCCGACGCCGCGCCACGCGCCACGATTGCCCTCGCCGAGTGCCACAACCTGGCCCAGCGCATCCGCACCGCCAATGTCGCCGCGCAGCAGAAGCCGGCTCGCATTCGCATTGAGCTCACGGGCATGACGCGCTACAACGGCACCTTCACGGCCAGCGACGCGCAGACGCTCGCCGTACGCCTACTCGACGGCGTTTGCGATGCCCTCGCAGATTAGGTAAACTAGACGAGTTGCTTTTGGGCAACACCAAACATTGGGACGTAGTTCAACGGTAGAACTCCGGTTTTTGGTGCCGGCTGTTGGGGGTTCGAATCCCTCCGTCCCAGCCATTAAAACTGAGCGCCCTAAGCCCATAACGGCCCAGGGCGCTTTCTTGTGGGCAAGCGGAGGAATTCGAACCCGCAAGGGTGCGGAGCTGAGGAAACGCGAAGCGTTTTCCAGCGCAGCACGCAAGGAGCGAAGCGACGCAGCGGGGCGCGGCCGCCGACCAGGCGGACGCGGAATCCCTCCGTCCCACACCAGCCAAGAGCCCCTCACGTCAAGCAAATCGAGCCAACGCCGCCAAGCGGAGGGATTCGAACCCGCAAGGGTGCGGAGCGACGCAGCGGGGCGCGGCCGCCGCAGGCAGACGCGGTGTCGGCACTTGGGGACGTTCCTAAGTGCCGACATTATAGGAACGTCCCCAAGTGCCGGCTCGGGACTATTTTCGAGGACCCTCCGAAGGACTGTGGCCAAAAAACGGCAAATATGAGTACTGTTACCGTTGTAGCTACATTATTTTCTTTAATAAAAGAAGATCTTAATGAGATTTATTCGCATCAAGGTCTTCCTTTAATGAACACTTGAGGAGATACGGCAGCTTATCTGCTCGATCGACACGTCAAATCACCTTAAATGTGGTCAAAATTACTGCTACTAAAAGAGTATCAGTACTCATATTTGCCGTTTTTTTGGCCACGGCTCTTTATAGACACCCTGTACAGCGACGGCGGTAGATTTCGGAACGTGTCCGTCAGCCCCGTTCCGAAAAGCGAGCCGCATGCAACGGCCAAGCCACGACAGGCCCCGGGAGAGCGGGGACACCGGCTTAGGTTTATCGCGAGTTCCGCACGAACAGGAGGCCACTTAATGTGGCCTCCGTCGTGAGCAGGACTGTAGAGCAGGAAACCTAAGCCGGTGTCCCCGCTCTCCCGGGGCCGGCGGAATTTAGTTGTTCAGCATGCGGTCGAAACTTCCCG
Organism: uncultured bacterium; assembly: GCA_905214435.1. Lineage (GTDB taxonomy): Bacteria > Actinomycetota > Coriobacteriia > Coriobacteriales > Coriobacteriaceae > Collinsella. The sequence continues at coordinate 4,696 of CAJMMA010000032.1, read as the reverse complement.
AGTCGCCATCCCGATAGTCGGCGGTCATCAGAATCTCCTGCGGAATGCGCCCGCCTTCACGTAGCACATTGCGGAACTGCACGCGCGTGACCATGGGCAGATCCTTGATCGTCGCCGCCAAGTTCTGCGGCACGCCCTGGTTGGCAGCCGCGCGCTCGCACTCGCCGCCGGCCTTCACGCGACGCTTATGCTCGGCGAGCATGGCGCGGTACATACCGGCATGCAGGCGAATCTCAACCACATTGGCATTGCGAGCCTGCTCGACGATGCGCGCGCCCTCGCGGTCGATATCGCCCACGTAGTAGACGTAGTTAAAGCGATAGCCGATCTCGGCCAGATAATCGTCCAGAGCATGCGAGACGCTCGCCTTGCATCCGCCGCCAAAAATCACGCCGCCCACCTTGATGCCAAAGAGCTTGGCGTGCTTGCGGCCACGCAGCAGCCTGACGATCTCGTCGTAGGTGTCCAGGTTCTCGACCATAATGAACGGCTTATCGGCGCCCAGCGTAAAGAAACCCGTAAAGTGCACGGGGCGGTTGGGGGCGACCTTGATCGCCTGCATGCTGATGCCCTTTTCGGTCATGCGCCTTATCAGGCGCTCACCGTGCTTGCCGTCAAAAGCCTTCTCGTCGTTAAAAATCTGGTAGGCACGCTGGCGGCGCGAGGCAACCGGCGTATCGGCACCTCGGTTTTGCTCGATCCAAGCCTGGATGATTGCGATTTCCTCGGCAATCTTGCGGTTGGACATCTCGTTGTGCTGAGTGCGCTGCGGCGCCTTTTTGCCGTCCTTGCCCTCGACCTTAACAATTTGAGTCTGCTGCTCCTTGATCTTAGAGAGCGCCGTAGGCGTAGGGACAACTTTGAGCAGCTGCCTGCCCAAAACGCGGGCAAGGGCAAACGCCGATACCTCGCCGTGGACGGCCGACTCGGGCTGCTGGGTAGCACTATCAGCCGCGGCAGGCTCAGCCTGTGCATGAGGCTTACGCTTGGAATCTGCCCGGGTATTACGTTCCTGCTTGGGCGCAGACGAGCGCTTTTGCGGACGATCGGACTTGGCCTCCTTCGCCGGCTGGCGCTTGACCTGATCCACCGGAGTCTCGGCCTTCTCATCTCCGTTTTGTGTCGCTGTCTTCTCGGCCGCGGCCTCGGCATTTGAGCCACGACCGCCGCGGTGACGACGACGGCGGGGCTTGCCTGAGGCGCTCTCCCCCGCCTGCTTATCAGCGGTCTGTTGAGCTTTGACCTCAGTGTCAGCCGCAGGCTGCGACTCGGAAGGTTGCTGCTCGCGAGCCGCCGGCTCAACGGTTTTCTCGGTTTGTTCGGCCTTCTCGGCCTGAGCGGTCGGAGCCGGCTCGCCCTTCTCCTGACGCCTTACGGGATACGAGCGCCTCGCAAAACCACGCCCGGGACGGCATGAACCCGGAGCCTTCTTGGCAGACTCCTCAACATCGTCTGCAGCCTCGGAAGGCTCTTCAACCTCATGCGCGACATCCTGCTGCGCAGCCTTAAAGTGGGCACCACGGCGACGCTGGGGCTCCTGGGCCTCCACGGGCTTTTGCTCCTTCGCGGGCCTCTGCGACTCGGCAGCAACCTCGTTCTCAACAGCCTCGGCATCCGTCTCACCCTTTTGAGCAACGGCACGACGGAAGCGCTCCTGCTGGGCGCGGCGCTGCGCATCGCGCTTGCCACCCCCGCCAAAACCGCCGCGTCCTGCCTTGGCCGTAAAGGCACGCACGACGTTCTCATCGAGCAACTCATCGGTATCGACATGCTCACGCGGAGCAGCTTCTTCCACAGCAGGCACGTCAGCGGAATCCTCGACGACAAAATCTTCGACGGACTCGGCAGGCTGCTCCTGGGCATCGCAGATCTCGACATTGATGGTATAGAACGCCGGGCGCCCGTTAATGCCGCTGCCCTCGATCTTGGTCACGATATTTGCCGCGATAAGCTCATCGCGCATCGCCTTGGTGTCGCATTCCTTATCGACGGAGCGGAAAATCTGCGCCAGCGCGCTCGACTTAATCTTGAGCGCCTTGCGGCAGAGCAGGTCGTAGGCAACCAGCTTGGCGCGCTCGGCAGAAAGCGATGTCTGGCTGCTCAGACGCTCAGCCAGAGCATCGACATTGTTTTGATTATCGGAATATACCGTCTTGGCCACGGGGCCCCTTTCATATGCACACATATACGTCCATATGGTACAACGCACGAGCCTATCCACGCAAAACATCTGCGAGAACGCCCTTGCACCACCTGTTCTCACAAGAAAAAAGACCGGGTCCGCTTGATTGCGGACCCGGTCTTTCCGAGTCAAATAGATGGGAGATTCAACCCGTCCGACCGACTAGGCCTTGGCGGCCTCGGCGTCGGCAGGAGCTTCAGCGGCAGCGGCGCGACCGTACTCGGCCTTGCCCATCTCGGACCACTCGGGCTCCTCGTCGGGCATGGAGCCGGCCTCCTTGCCGAAGAACTCCTTGAGGCAGTTGACGGCGACGATGAGGCCCAGGACCATCAGCAGGACGGCGAAAACGAGCTGCAAGCCCTTGGTGGCGGCGACGGAGACGGCGGCCGTGGTGGCGGTAGCCGGGATGGTGCCGAAGAAGCCGTAAGCCTGGACAGCGGTCATGCAGCCCATGGCGCTCTGGACCAGCGAGGTGAAGGTGCAGCAGAGCAGGAAGGCAACGGGCACGTAGAGCATCCAGCCCTTGCGGCCGGTGCACTTGCAGAACACGGCGAGGGTGATCATGGTCATGCCGCCGAGCAGCTGGTTGGAAGCACCAAAGAGCGGCCAGATGTTGGCATAGCCGCCAAAGGCGAGGGCGAGACCGGGAAGCAGGGTGACGACCGTGGCGAACCAGGGGTTGCCGAGAACCTTCATGTAGCCGGCCTTGGACTCGATGGCCAGGGCGTCGTTGGTCTGGGCAAAGAACTCGGAGAACGAGGTGCGGGCGATGCGGGCGACGGCGTCGAGCGAGGTCAGGGCCAGAGCGGAAACGTTCATCGTCATGAAGACGGTAGCGAGCGTACCGTCAACACCGAAGGCCTGCATACCGCGGGAGATACCAGCAGCGAAGATCTGGAACGGGGTGGAAGCGACGCCAGCGTTGAGGGCGCCGGTACCGGCGGTGTTCATGTCGGAGAACATGATGCCGGCAACGATGATGGCAAGGATGCCGACGAAGGACTCGACGATCATGGCGCCATAACCGACCTTGACGGCGTCCTGCTCCTTCTCGACCTGCTTGGAGGAGGTACCAGAAGAAACGAGGCTGTGGAAGCCGGAGAGGGCACCGCAGGCAACGGAAACAAACAGGACCGGGAACATCATGCCAGAAGCGCTGGAGAAGCCGGTGAAGACCGGAGCGGTGATGGTGGCCTGGCCGTTGACGCCCAGGACGACGATGCCGAGGACAGCGCAAACGATCATGACGATCATCATGATGGAAGTGAGGTAGTCACGCGGGGTCTTGAGCATCTGGATGGGCATAGCGCCAGCGAAGACCAGGTAGACCATGACGACGGCGAACCACTGGAACTTATCCAGGTAGACCGGGAACTGCATACCGACGGCAAACATGAGAACCATGAGGACCACGCCGGTGACGAACTCGGTAGCACCGGTGAGGTTGAACTTCTTCTGGGCCCAACCAAAGGCGATAGCGACGAAGGTGAACAGGATGGAGATGGTACCAGCGCAGCCGGCGGCATAGGACTTGGTGAAGTCGATGGCACCGGTAGCAGCACCAGAAGCGTCAACGGCCGGGGTGAACATGAACGTCTTGCAGACCATGTCGGTGAAGGCGGCGATGACGATGATGCAGAACAGCCAGCAGAACAGCAGGAACAGGCGACGGCCGGTCTTGCCGATGTACTTCTCGATGAGCTGAGCGAGCGACTTGCCGTTGTTCTTCATCGAAGCGTACAGAGCACCAAAGTCGTGGACGGCGCCAAAGAAGATGCCGCCGACGAGGACCCAGAGCACGACGGGCAGCCAGCCAAAGGCCATGGCGACGATCGTACCCGTAACAGGGCCAGCACCGCAGATCGAGCTGAACTGGTGCGAGAACGCGGTAAAGGCGGAGACGGGCGAGAAGCTCTTGCCGTCCTTCATGCGCTTGGCCGGCGTGAGGGCCTCTTTGTCAACGCCCCACTTGTTGGCCAGCCAGCGGCCGTAGCCCAGATAGCCGCAGGCGAGCACCGCCGCGGCCACAACCATGAGCAAAACTCCGTTCATTACATTTCCTCCTCTAAAAAGAACTTCTCAGACATAAAAAATGAGGGCCGTCGGTTGCGCTCGACGGCCCTCATCTTCATCAGCCGCCCGTTATCGTACGGGCTAGCTGTATGTGCTAACCCGCATCAGATAATTACTACGCTGATAATGTTTAGCTGATGCGTGAACATGTCTAAAAAATCCTCTTCAATCATGATGCGAACGATCCGTGCGTGTTCACATCCCCCAGTGGATGAAACGCAGTATGAAACTTTAGTTACCTAAAGTCAACGCAAATTTGTAATGGATTTTCAACTTTTTTTGAATTTCTCGGTATAAAACGCCACTGACCTCGGACTTTACCCGACAAAAGTTTTTGCATGAGAGATGCCCCTGAGGGCCGCGGGAGCCGGGCGGCGCATATGAACTTTCCTGCTCTACAGTCCTGCGCAAGACGGAAAGCACATTAAGTGCTTTCCTTTG
>CAJMMA010000031.1 GCA_905214435.1 uncultured bacterium | reverse complement strand
ATCGTAGCCCGAGACGGTCCCGGGCTGACAATTTCGACTGTAATGGACGTTCCTTTCCTGCCGGCAGTCTGGGACATTCCTTGGGGCAGTCGTTGGGGACGCCCTTGTTTGACTAGTTGTTTAAGAACGTCCCCAAATGACTATCCTCGTGATCCCTTTTCCTCCGTCCCCGAGGGATCGGGGCTCGTCTGCCGAATGGTTGCTGCAGCGGCGGTGCGCCCATGTCACACTCAGAGGTGGCCTGACCCTACCTGGAAGGAGCCTCCATGAGCCTTGACAACGTAACTCTGCGCGCCGCCACGCTCGATGACCTGGATGGCATCGCCGCCATCTACAACCAGCTGTGGTGCAACACGCTACGCAATCGCGGCGACGTCGAAGCCGCCGATTTCTGCGCGCGCTTCAACATTGCCATGCAGCTGCAGCGCTCCCCCATCGCGCTTGTCGCCGAGGCCGAGGGCCGCATTATCGCCGCCTGCTGCATCGGCATCTTCGAAGACGGCAAGCTGCGTACCAACCCCACGTGGGTACCCTGCTACGACGAGATGTTCGCCCAGGCAACCGAGATGGCGAAGACCGCCGACGCCAAGCTCGAGGGCTCGCTCTTTGGCGACAGCCGCGAGAAGGCCACAGCCGACCGCTTTGCCGCCACGGGCAACGAGTATGCCCAGGGCCAACTCAACCTGATCATCATCGTGCCCGAGTGGCAGGGCAAGGGCCTCGGCCGCGCGCTTATTGACCTTGCACGCGCCGAGCTCGCCCAAGCCGGCTGCACCAAGTTCTTCCTGATGAGCGACTGCAACTCCGACTGGCAGTTCTACGAGCACCTCAACATGAAGCGCATCCTGGAGGATCACAGCCAAGACACCGGCGACGGCTTTATCGTCTACATGTACGGAGGCGACACGCAGGATTAGCCTGTGTGCCGCCTCACGGGCTTTCTCCAAGACAGCCCAAAGCAATCAGCCACGCCAAAAGGGGCATGCCAAAAAGGGACAGGTTTATTTTGGCAGGTTTTATCTGGGCAAACGCCAACCGCCGCGAGAAAGTTGCCTTCCCTCACGGCGGTCTTCTAGCAGCCAAAACCAAGTGAGTAGACTTTTTGCAGGAGACCGAGCACACCCCGAATCGCCACAGCGCTGAACTGCGGTTTTATTGAGCACTTGTCATGATGTGCTCGGCAGATCCAAAAAAGCCTACTCACTTGGTTTTGAGGCGCTCCAGATAGGCAAAAAACGCCGCGAAAGGGGTCCGATCCTCTTCGCGGCGGTTGTTCGCGCTGGTTTTGAGGCGGTTTTGCCCGCTTGCTACTCGCTGTAGCGGGTGGCGGTGGCAGCTCGCACCATGCCGGCGCTCATAAGGCAGGCCCCGACGACTACAGCAGCACACGCCATAATCTGACAGTATCATTTGCCATAATCTTGCAGTAGTGTTTTCCATAATCTTATAGTAGCCCAGCTCAGAGGCGTTATTGGATAGTAACCTATAACCGTTTTAGAACGTCCCCAACGACTGCCTGGGAGCGATAACAGGTATTATCTGGGCAAACGCCAAAACCACCACAAAGGTGCCTGTCCCCTTTGTGGTGGTTTGAAGCTCTCCTGGGCGGGATGCTAGACTTGCGGCATATACATTCGCGCCAAAGCACGGGTCGCATACAGGAAAGGAGATGCCATGGCGCCTATCGCACCGCTCAAGATGCTCGTCGCTCCTGCCGCCAAGGCCATCGCCCACCTGTGCGACTCACTTACCTACAATGACGTCCCCTGTGTCGTCGAAGAGCGTTCGGACAGCTGCCCCTACCTGGGCCACGTCCCCTACTTTGCACCCAAGCTCGCATCTGATCCCGAGCAGCGTGAACAGTAATCCAAGATGCATCTAGCACCGCACAACTCGCGGCGCTACTGTTTTGGTGCAAAATAACCTGACCCCTATGCGCCAACGCCGGGATTGTCGATGCTGCGGCCGCGGCGCGATATGAGGCGCGAAACCTCGCCCAGCAACACGCCGATCACCACACCCATGAGGATCGGCAACTTTGACATCTCGGCGGGCGAGCTGTTAAGCGGCACGGTTGTCGCAACAATCGAAAGCACGAGCTCTACCACCGGCACCGCAAGCGCTACCGCAAGCACCTTGCCCTCGAAGGGCGCGCGAAACACACGCGGGCGGTCGTCGTATTTACGCAGGCGCCAAAACGCCGGGAACATCGGGATATAGCTCATGAGCAGAAAGACGACGTTCATCGAGAAGAAGACCCAAAAGACGTCGGAACCTTCACCCAGCGGAATCTGAAGTAGCAGCACCAAGCTGGCAAAACAACCGTTAATGAGTGCCGAGCCGTTGGGCATGCCGGTCTTCTTGGACACCAGCGCAAAGGGACGCGGCATGTTGCCATGGCGCGCGGCATAGCTCGCCACGTTGTTGACGCCAAAGCTCCAACAGATCATGTTGGCAAACAGCGTTACCAGAAAGGCCACGCCCACGACCATCGTCAGCGGGTGAGCGCGCCCCACCATGGCGGCAACCGCGTCCACAATGCCCGAATCGAGTGAAAGCTGCTCGGTGGGAACCACGGCTCCAATACCGATGCCACAGATAATGTAGATCGCCGCGATGGCAACGCCACCGGCGATAACCGCCTTGGGGATATCGCGCGATGGGTTCTTCATCGTGCTGGCAAAGGTCGCGACCACCTCAAAGCCCATAAAGTTGAATAGGATGATTGAAAGATACGTCAGTGAGTTAGTGTCTCCCAGATCGGGGACAAAGGTCTTAAACGACATATCGTTGGCAAAGCCGTTGTTGCAGGCAAACCAGATGCCGATGATTCCCACCACGGCGGTAATGAGCACCTTGATGACGGCGCCGCCATCCATGACCCAATCGGCCTCGGCCACCGGCTGCATTGCCATGACCGTGACGCCCCACACAAAGGTAAGCTCGATGGCAATTCGGACCCCAAGCGAAAATTCGATGCCCCATACCGCATTGATGACACTGGGGAACATGCAGGCGATACTTGCCACCCACAGTGGAAAGTTGACCCAATAGCACCAGGAGCAGCGTGCACCCCAACGGTCTCCCAAGCCCAGGCGAACCCAGTCGTACAGGCCGCCCTCGGAATCGAACGCCGTACCGAGCTCGGCCACCACCAGGCCATAGGGAAGCAAAAACGTAATGATAAGGAAGATCCACCAGAAGAACTGCACGTTACCCATGGCAGATGCCGGAGCAGCCGCCTCGATGGTAAAGACAACGCAGATAACCGAGAGGATGACCTCGAACAGGGAGAACTTTTTACCTGCCATGGCACGCTTCCCCTACAGCAAAAAGGATGGCATCTGTACCGAAGGCGCAGCCCAAGGTAGGGTTGCAGGCCGCGTCACCGGTGCAGGTGCCATCCCAAAGAGAAGAGAGGATGCAATTGTTGGACCAACGCTCGCGGAACAGGCGCGTGTAGATAACGATACGCTGGTACATAGATACTCCGATCAAAACGGCCGCGATTGCGACCGGAATCTTTTGGCAATTGAAGACGCGTCTGACCTGGGATATTCAAGCGAACAATTGGCCTAACCCGCAATAAATCCCAGATCAGACGCGTACTCAATCAAAGAGGCGGGCACTCCGAAGTGGAGGCAACGGAGTGCCCAAAGAAAAACCCAGCCGACCAAGACATCGAATAAACCGACCATCAATGCCCCGAGATGGTCACGGTGCGATTCACCGACTGTCCGATTGATCGGCTGGGTTTCTGAGGTGCGGCAGATTCCCGTGAAAGAGGAGCGCCGCGTACTTTGGTACGCAAGCGACGAATGAACGGGAAGGTGCCGTGCCTCGGGAAGACAGACAATTACGCGGACGGCTCCTGCTGAGTAATGCAGTGGATGTTGCCGCCACCGAAGACGACCTGCTCGGACTGAACGCCGACGCACTTGTAGACGCCCTCGCCCCAGACCTCGTCGTAGATCTTCTGGAGCGTGTCGACGGCCAGCTGGTCGTTCTCGTCGCCGTACTGCGGGACGATAACGCCGTGGTTGGTCACGAGGTAGTTCATGTAGGAGGCGATCAGCGGCTCGTCGGGGACGCGCGGCTCGGCGTTCTCGTCGGCGTCGATGGTGTCGCAGGAAGCCTGGTCCATGAACAGCGGGTTCACGGGCATGCAGAGCTTGTAGACCTTCATCTTGCGGCCCTTGGCGTCAACGGCGTTGGAGAGGGTCTCGTAGGCAGCGTGGCACTGCTCGTAGAACGGATACTCGGGATCGTCGGTCCAGATGCAGGCCATGACGCCCGGAGCGATGAACGTGGCGACGTCATCGATGTGGCCGTTGGTCTCCTCGGGGTCGATGCCCTCCTTGACCCAGATGACCTTCTCGACACCCAGGTAATCCTTGAGGTGCTCGTCCATATAGGCGCGAAGCTCCTCGCTCCAGGGCTCAAACTTCTTGTGGAACTTGGGCCAGATGGACTCGGGATCCTCTTCCTCCTCCAGAACCGCAGAGCAGGTGCGGCCCGGGGAAAGCAGGCACTGGTCGGTCACGACAAGGGTGCCCTCGCCGTCGACGGTGATGGAGCCGCCCTCGAGGATCATGTCATCGGGACGATAGCGACGGCAGCCGGAGAGCTCAGCCATCTTAAGGGCGATCTGCTCGTCCTTGTCCCACGGGAAATAGAGGCCATCCACAAGGCCACCGTAAGCGTTGAAGTGCCAGTGGTTGGCGCGCTTCTCGCCCTTGCCGTTGATGACGTAGGTGGCGGCGGTGTCGCGGAACCAGGCGTCGTCGGTGGTCATCTCGATGACGGTGACGTTCTCGTCCTCCTCGAAGACGGCCTTGCAGTTGGCATAGTCGACCTGGTTGGCGCACATGGTAACCGGGGTGAACTCGGCGATGGCGCGGGCGATGGCGGCATACTGCTTCTGAGCCGGCTTGGCGCCGTGGGCCCAGGTGTCGGTGCGGTGGGGCCAACCCATCCACACGCGATCCTGCGGGGCGAACTCAGCGGGCATAAAGAAGCCGTCGGCCTTGGGGGTGGACTCGGACTCGGTGATCGTACGCATAAGATTTCCTCCAAATCGAACGATCGCTTGCCGCGGGCGGGTTGCCCGCAGCCTAAAACCAAGAGATGGTAGGCGCCCGTTCCTCGGCAAAGGTCGGGGCGCCCGACGCCGGTTTTCACGGAATCGCACCGGCAAGCGACGACGTAACCAAGTGCGCGGAGACAAAACGCACGAAGGATACGGAAGAGAGATTGGGGTGGGCGGTGGTTACCGGAGCTATCGCTCACACCCACCCCGGGGAATGGTTAGCAAACCTGTCGCTTGGGCACGTCTCCGAAGAGGCTAGAGTGCCCGGAGTCGGGAGCGACAAGCCCGACGAAGCGCACGTTGGTACGCGAGGAGGGTTGGAGCCCCAGAACCGGGTGCTCTAGTTCTCCTCGGCCTCGGCGGCCTCCTCAGCGAGACGCTGAGCTGCCAGCTCGGGAGTGAGGCCCTTGTACTCGGTCTCGCGGCCCTTGGCGCTGACGACGCGGACAACCTCGCCGATGAGCAGAAGCACGATGAAGATAACGATCATCGGGAGCTTGTCGCCAATTTCAGCGGCAGAGAGCGGCACCAGCGTTGCAACGATGGCCAGGATCAGCTCGATGCAAGGGATGGCCAGCATGACCTTCATCATGGCGCCCTTAAACGGGAACGTGAAGATACGCTCGCGGTTGGGGTCGTTCTTGCGAAGGTTGAGGAACGCCGGGAACATCGGGATGTAGGTCAGCAGCAGGAAGACGACGGAGGTGCCGAAGAGCATCCAGAAGACACCGTTGGAGATGGCGTCGATGGGTACGAGCTGCAGGCACAGCACCAGGGAGGCAACGATGGCGTTGACCAGGTTGGCGCCGTTGGGCATGTCGTCATCCGAGATCATCGAGGCGAAGACCTTGGGCATGTTGCCGTGCTCGGCAGCGTAGCGGGCGACGGAGTTGACGCCGAAGGACCAGGCGGCCATGTTGGCGAACAGGGTGATCAGGAAGGCGATGCAGATGACCTTGAAGATCATGGAGTCGCCCACCATGGTCTGGACTGCGACAATCATGCCATAGTCGGGGTCGATGGAATCGGCCGGCACAGCAGCACCGATGCCAAAGCCAGCGAACAGGTAGATCACGGCGATGGACAGGCCACCGACGATGATAGCCTTGGGGATATCGCGAGCGGGATCGGCCATGTCGTCGGTCATGGTGCAGATGACCTCGAAGCCCATGAAGTTAAAGATGATGATCGACAGGTAGCCGAGAGCGTTGGTGTTGGTGAGCTCGGGCAGGAAGGTGGCAGCGGACATGTCGTTCGCAAAACCGTTCTCCATGGCATACCAAATGCCCAAAGCGCCAACGATAACGGCGACGGCGACCTTGATGATGGCGCCACCGTTAAGGACCCACTCGGAGTCGGCCGCCTTGGAGCGGCCCATGAGGTAGACGATCCACACAAAGGCAAGATCGATACCCATCTTGGCGATCAAGTTGAACTCGACGCCAAAGACCATGCCCAAAATGTCGGGGAACATGGTAGCCAGCGAGGCGATCCACAGCGGGTAGTTGACCCAGTAGTAGTACGAGATGCGGGCGCCCCATTTGTCGCCCAGGCCATCGCGTACCCAGTCGTAAATGCCGCCCTCGCCGTCATAGGTGGTACCGAGCTCGGCGACAACCATGCCGTAGGGAAGCAGGAAGGTCAGGATCAGGAAGATCCACCAGAAGAACTGCTGGTTGCCAATGGCAGCAGCAGGAGCGGCGGCCTCGCAAACGAAGACGACGCAGATGATGGTCGAAATGACCGTCAAGAAGGAAAGCTTTTTCTTTCCGTCGCTCATGATGAGCTCCTTCGCTCAGTCTTGGACAGATCCGAGGCCCTAAGGTATTAAGGCAATTGCTTGGGCCTCGGTGAGCGGGCGACAGGAGACGAGCATCCGCCGCCCGCAAACGTGCTTTTAGAAGCCTTGAGGCTTAGAGCTGCTCGAGAGCCTCGAGAGCGGCGTGGAGCTCAGCCTTGGCGGAGTACTCGACACCCTCGTCGTTTAGCGGGGTGCGCTTGCCCAGGGCGGCAAGGAGAGCACGGATGGAGTGCTTGCGGTTCTCGGCCTCGACCCAGCACAGGGAGCGCTCGGGATCGTCCATGACCTCGTCGACGACCTCCTCGTTGCGGGTGGCCGGCAGGCAGTGCATGAACTTGGAGTTGGGGCCGGCGAAGTTCATCATGTCCATGGTGACCTGATACTTGGGATAGAACACGTCCATGTAGTTCTCGCCCGAGACCTCCTCGTCGTACAGGCCATACCACACGTCGGTGTAGATGAAGTCGGCGCCCTTGATGCACTCGATGTCGTCGGAGATGACGACAGAGCCGCCGGAGACCTTGCAGTTCTCCTCGGCGATGGCCATCATCTGCTTGCCGAACTCGGCGCGCTCCTCGACGGTGCCAACGTGCAGGCCGCCGTCGGGGATCTGGTGGCCCTTAGGTCCAAACTGGACAAACTTCATGCCGACCTTGGAAGCGATGAACATGAGGGAGACGCAGACCTGGGTGGCGTCGCCGATGAAGGCCAGGGTGCAGTCCTCGATCTTCTTGCCCTCGGGGAGGTTCTCGAGCATGGTCATGAGGTCGCCCATCTCCTGCGTGGGATGGTTGAACTCGGACATGCCGTTGATGACGGGCACAGCGGAGCCCTCGGCGAGGCCGACGACGTCCTTGTGACGGTCAACGCGAGCCATCATGATGTCGAGCAGGTCGCCCATGACGCGAGCGGTGTCGCCCAGGGACTCGTGGCCACCGAGCTGAATGGTGCCAGGGCCATAGAACTGAGCATGGCCGCCGAGGTCGCACATGGCGGTCTCGAAGGAAAGACGGGTGCGGGTGGAAACCTGCTGGAAGATCATGCCAAGGCTCTGGTTGCGGAGCAGGTGCGGATAATAACCGTCAACCTTGATGGCCTTCTTCATTGCCAGGCCAAGATCCTCGATAGCCAGGATCTGCTCTTTGGTGAAGTCGTTGGTGTCGATGAAATCCTTAGGCAGCGCCATGTCGATTCCTTTCCGCCGGTCGTGCCGACTATTGCTATGAGGCGCTCGAACATCACGCCTCGTGTTGACAAGACCATCATTCACCCGTATGCAATTTTTACCTAGTTTATTCGGGATTAAAGACCGTTCACGGAGTTACACCCCCTCTAAACCAATATAAACCCGCAGGTAGCCAGCTTGCAGGGGGTTTACTACCTAGAACCGCGAACGGTATACGGCTATGCTGTATCTCGGCGCCTAATCCGCAATGGAACGAAGGGTTGAGACGTCTATATCCCACAAGGTATACAGGGCTCGGCCATAGATGAAATGAGATGGGACGGTGGCAGATGAACACCCTGATGTTCTTCTATACCCTAGCGATACTCGTGATCTGTATTGTGACGGCAGTGCTTTCGCTTGCCGCCTATGCCTCGTCTCGTCGACGCTTCTTTATCTATGGCAGCGGCGTTTTTATTTGCTATGCCATCGAGATGACCGAGATCTTCTTTTTTGAATACACGTTGCAAAACCAGAGTTTTCCAGCCAGCGACTATTACTCAATTACCATGCCTGTGTTGCGGACCCTTGTGGCGACCGCTTCACAAGCTTTTATCTGGCTCATTGCCATGGACTTGCTCGACAAACATTCAAAAAAGCAGTTTGTTATTCCCGTCGCAACGTTCTTCCTGAGCGAGCTGCTGATCATTGTCGCTGTCCCCTACGGCCCCATGCATCAATGGCTCTACTACACGATGCGTCAGGTATTCCTTGTTTTCGTGGGGCTATATATCTTTTGGACGGCACGCAAGAGCACGCAAGTCGAGCTGAAGGCACGCGTTAACAACCAACGAAAGCACCTGATTATCGGCGCTATTCTGGTCGGTTGCATCGTTGCCGAGGATTTCTACAACATTCTGATTGTCCCCATGAGTCTGGCGCCCTCTTGGCTGCAACTATATCTGTCCGAGCGCAACTTTAGCGAAAACATCTTTGCCTGCTACTTTGCGATTCTGCTGATCATCTACTCCTACCACGTGCTTTCAATCCGCATGCAGGAGGCGCCCGAGGAAAAGAACGTCAGCGATCTTGATCGACACATCGAAGAGCAGATGCCCTTCTATCGCAACGCCTACAAGCTCTCCAACCGTGAGACCGAAGTTATGCGTCTGGTCGTACTGGGCAAATCGAACCAAGAGATCGCTGACGAGCTATTCCTTGCCGTGGGCACCGTCAAGACCCACATCCACAACATCCTGGTCAAAACCGAACAGCAAAACCGCACGACGCTCATCCTCCACTTTTGGAAGCGATAACCTGCCAAAAAGGGACAGGTTTATTTTGGCAGGTTTTATCTGGGCAAACGCCAAAAACCGCCGCGAGGGAGTTACTTTCCCTCGCGGCGGTTTTCTAGCTCACGCTTTCTTTCGTCTCAATCTGTAACATATGGAGACCAAATCGCCGTCTTACTGTTACAGATCGAGACGAGTTACAGAACGCGCGTCGAATAATCTCAATCTGTAACAGGTAGAAGCGTTTTTGCCAGTCAGATGTTACAGATTGAGATAAACGAAGGAGCGGTAGCGTTAAACAAGTCCGCCACAAAGTTATTCGGAGAGATCCGATCCTAGAGTTGTCTACCAGGTACGATATGTGCACTGATATTTTGTCTCAAACCCGGGCATCCCGTTGCCGCGTGGGCTTAACGCGGCACCCGTATAGAGAATCGTTTGCCCCGTACGAGAATACGAAGTTTTGAAAGACAGCCTCTTGTATGTCTGGTCGAAACAATCAACATTCTCGCTCGGGTGGTTCGCAGTGGAGAACGACTTGTAAGTGTCCAAGACGTCCGCTGTCACAAGACGACAAGGCGCGACAGAACCTGCATCTGGTTTCGCCGTCGCACAAACGGGAATTGTGACCATCGACAGGGTAAGCATAAAACATGCGAACATTGCCTTCACAAAGTTCTTCGTTACATGGCGTTTCATGGTTATCTTCCTTTCCTAGTTTTACTGTCGTTCGTCTTGAAAAGCTGCGCGTATACATTACCGATCCACTTCGAATCACCTCCCATTTCTCTGGTAACGACACGCGAGTCATCCCCTGTGAGCAATACGGAGGCATCGCAGAGCGATTCGAGGTTTCCGATAAGATGAGAAGAGATAATGACATGTGCTCCTCTACCCGCTTCATCTCTAAGAGCATTCGAAACAATCGCAACGTGTCTCACATCAAGTGCATTCATGGGCTCATCCAAAAGGACGACTTCGCAATAGGACATATACGCCATCGCGACATTAAGTAATTGTCTATTTCCATCAGACAGCCTAGATACGGGCGTATTCTTCAACCCAGTCAAGTCAAAGCGATCAAGCACTTGGTCCAAAGTGCGAGGTGAATGCCAAATTCTCCTGCATCGGTCGAGATGAAAAGCGACGGTCATGTATGGAATCAATAGCGACGGCCTATTCGGAACCAAAAAGAATACCTTTCTCATTTCCTCACGGTCGACGCATACTTTTGCATGAAAACAGAGAGAACCTGACACGCGCACTGATGGCCCAGCATCTCCCCAAAGAGTATTCAGTAGCGTAGTCTTGCCATGTCCATTTGGCGCGACAAGACCCCATATCTGGCCAGCGGGCATATCAAACTGCAATCCCTTTACCAGCTGGTTTTTTCCAACCGTCAACGCATCCAGCGACAGAGAGAGCAAGCTTTTCTCGCCCAAACTATCCGGGCGAATATGGTTCCAGGCCCAGCGATTCTTGCTTTTTAGACGCGAAAACGAAATGACCCCCAACGCGCAAACAGCAAACGCGCCCATCACGGCAAAGAGGCAGTGCGATGCACTGGCTTCAGGAACGAGAGATACCTCCGCTCCATTGGCGTAAGATGCGCCGCCGAGCGCAAACGAAGAGGCAGAATAGCTCGACACCATATACGGCAGCAACGCATGCCATGGAGCATCTTTGCTCGCATAAAACGGAAGCTGGCTTATGCCCCCCACAAGAGCGATCACCATGGACGAAATGGCCCTGTTTCTGCTTCCGGCGTACACGCACACGCCCAAGCAAGCAAACATCATCGACAGCACAGCTTCAAAGACGGCAAATAGCCCTAGCTGAACTAACACAGTTCTTTCGACTACGTCACCATACTGAATGAATACGACTGGGTACTCTGTCTGACCTACACCGTTAAACACCGTTGCCAATACAAAACAGGGAGCCAACGCCAGAACCAAAACCAGCATCGATGCAATACCAGAGACGAGAACGCGGCATGCATTCATCTCTAACTTTGACAACAACGCTCGATCGTAGAACCGCTTTCCATCCCCCTCAAGCGACATATAGAGGACGAGGACCGGGACCAAAAGCCACGCTATTGCAGGAACAGCGCCGCAATAATATGCGAGAAGGATCATCCCGGGCATTTTTGTTGTTGAGTCGTACGATTCCGGATGGGCCAGCATCGATATGGCTCGGGGAAGACGTTCTTGGGCTTCAAGCGATAACTCCGAATCAACACCATTCAAATAACCGAGTCGGTATTCCTTGAGCAATAGATTGTCGTAATCGGCAATCGCATCGTAATACTCTCTGGAGTCCGCCTTGCTTTCAAGCGCCCGATCAAGGCACGCCCTTTCGTCGGCAATGATGCTGTTGAGCTCCTGTGGGGCAGTGTCATAAACGCCGTCAGAGACTTGAGAGACCAAAAGGGCTCTCTGGTCTTCGATGGAAGCTCTACCATATAGATAATCTGCTCCCGTTGGAACGGATAGAAATACCGGGATGCAGAATACGAGCGCGAGCAGCGCCGTCAGCAACATAATTCCCCGGTTGCGCGCAAGAACTTCTAAATTAAGCCGTACATATGTGAGGCAATCACAGGTCTTCACAGCAAGCACCTCCGGTTCGCAACACACGAGTCGTCGGACCCGTTGTCCGGAAGTATCGCCTTCATCGTCAGAACTGTCTGTAGACGTGTAGGATGGATTTACAATCTTATTTGTCTACAGGCTTCTACCTGCTATTTTCTATAACATCTGCCATAAGACTAAAAACCCTATCTCTAAGTTCACGCTCCGAGTGAACTCCAAGCAAGGCATAGCTCTTGCTCTTGGCCTCTTTGACGGTTCCCCGAGCAACGTTAAGATGTGCGTAAATCTCGGTGGTTCTATTGCCATCAAAAACGCATGTCATGATATCGGCATAAAGCGGCGTGAAACCAAGCCTCAAGAAGGCCTCACGCACGGTATCGCGTCGATCACCCACCCGAACCGTATCTTTCGAACACAAGAATAGCAGCGAATTAGCCATAAGGATAAGTACGACAAGGAACGCAGTCACGCGTAAGGCAGGCATAAGGCCGCCAACGGCCTCACCGCTCCCAACGGACTCAAAGAAAATGTACAGTCGACTTACCACATCGTGAACCCAGAACGCTGCTCCAGCACCCACAGACACCGAAGAAAGGGTGAGTTCAGGCGAAAGGCACAAGTGCATTTCAGACATCCACCGTATAGCCGCACGGCAACACAGGGCCACAAGCACTATAGCTATCGATAGGATTATCGCATCATGCTCAAAGCCGAAGCATACGAGGATTTCCTCGATGCCCATTCCAGACGCATACATAAACAGGAAGCAGACGAAGACTATCCTGCAGTTCTGATTGAACGATGAGGACCCCAGCGATTCTGAACGGTGATCATGGCCTTTTGTTGCGTCAAGATGCCACGCATCCTTTGACAAGAGAAGTCCAGCCGTCGCCTCTGAAATGTTTTTATATCCGGTTTTAGTCAAGGCCCGCGACAAATAGGTACGGGCAGTAGACGGGGAAATGTCCAAGGCAGAAGCAATCTCCTCGTACGTTTTTCCCTCTATCCTCATAGAGAAAACCGCGGACTCCCTTTGAGAAAAACCCGAAGCCGTAAGGATATCGGCAACTGCAGAGTGTTTTCCTCCTAATTTGGCGGCCGCAGAAAAAGCGCTCGTTAAGTCGGGGAAAAATCGCGTTATGGCCCTGGCAAGGATACTGCCCAAAACGGTAACCAGAAGCAATACGATCTCTTGATGCCCACCAAAGCTCAGGAGCACAGCCCCGATGTTTATATTGCGCGAAAACAAACAATCCGTATCGAGAATAACGGCGGCATTACCAAACGCAAGAGGTTCGACGAGCGAGGCAGCAACCCCCATCTCGGCGTTAACGGAAAGGAAAGAACCGATGGAGTCCATCAACGGGACGAGAAGAAACTGAAGGCCAACAAGCAAAGCAATCAAGAGCACAACGGGGCTGTAAAGTGCGAGCTCAGGATACCCGTGGAGAGCAGAGCCATCGGCCACATGTTTCCCCTTTAATCCCGCACGTATGTTTGCGAATTCACCGCCAAGCACCCAAGAACAGCAAGCGACAAGCAAGGGGGCTAGTAACAACAAAATGAACGCGAGCGCCGAAACCACAACATGAAATTGATGAAAGACATTAAGAGATATCGTGTACATCACAAGAAGTGCAATGTCTACGAGCATAAGTCCAAAAAGCCTTTTGGAAATACCCGGTCTCACAGGGCGAGAGATGAGGCCCACACAGAAGCCCGAAAACAGATGCAGACCGATAAGAACGGTGCCAGAAAGGCCCGTATAAATACTTGGCGCCACACAATACAGACCAGCCGCCCCTATAAACAACATAATTGAATGCCAGAGGAACGAGCGCGTCACGTTTTGCAGGGTAGCTGCCTCGGTTGCCATAGAATCAAAGCTCCTAGATAGCATTTTTGGTATTTTAACATCGTTCCCGGCGTTAAAAAAATGTTACCCGAATTAATCAATATCCCCCCTCCACCAAAAGGCACCACGCTGATCCTCCACTTTTGGAAGCGATAACCTGCTAAAAAGGGACAGGTTTATTTTGGCAGGTTTTATCTGGGCAAACGCCAACCGCCGCGAGAAAGTTGCCTTCCCTCACGGCGGTCTTCTAGCAGCCAAAACCAAGTGAGTAGACTTTTTGCAGGAGGCCGAGCACACCCCGAATCGCCACAGCGCTGACCTGCGGTTTTATTGAGCACTTGTCGTGGTGTGCTCGACAGATCCAAAAAAGTCTACTCACTTGCATCTGAGAGGCATCCGATAGACAAAAAACCGCCGCGGAAGGGGGCCGACTCCCTCCGCGGCGGTTGTTTGCGTTGGTTTTGCGACGGTTTTGCCCGTCTGCTACTCGCTGTAGCGGGTGGCGATGGTGGCTCGCACCATGCCGGTACTCATGAGGTACGTTACCAGGAAGTAGCCACCATAGGCTGCCAGGAAAATCGCACAGGTAAGACCCACGGTGCCGCCGATGCTCATGTTGCCAAACGTGCTCACCAGCTCGATGATCACCTTGAGCGCCACAAAGGAGTGCGCCAGACCCACTGCCAGCGGGAACAGGAAGAACACCGCTTGCTGTGCCATCACCGAATGGCGAATCTGGCGGTCGTCACAGCCGATCTGCGCCAGCACACGATAGCTGCGGCTGCCGTCGGCCACATTGGAGAGCTGCTGGATCGACAGAATTGCCGCGCATGCAACGACCAGTACAAAGCCGATGTAGATAGCCAGATAGCTAATCATGCCGTTCATCTGCGCTGCCTGCGTATATAGCTCGGAGCGTGTCATGAAGACTCCCCATGACCCCGGCTTCTTGCCGTCAACGAGCAGATTGTCGAGCATGGTGTATTTAATGCTCTCGTCTGCCTTGGTCACATCCATCCCCTGCTTGTAGTTAACGAGCAGATTACTGGAATACGGCTGCAGATTAAGCTGGGACAGCAGCTCATCGGCAACGACTACGGTACCGGGGTTGCTACCGAGCCCCGAATTGGCGATGGCCGCCGTGTCCCCGTCCGACCTATCGGTTGCAGGCTTGAGCTCATGCCCGCCCAAGGAAAGGGTGTGACCGCCGGCCATGTACTTGGTGTACAGGTCGCCCAGCTCACCGCCCATATCACACGTAAGCAAGTACTGGTCCCGGCCAATGCTCACCGGCTCCTCGCCCATCATCTGGCGCAGCTTGTTGTACTGACTTGCCGGCGTCACAAACAGGCCCATATCATCGGCATTGCTACCCTCGAGCGCCTTGGGGAGCTTTTCGCCCATGGCCTTGCACATCTCGCCCGCCGTCACCGAAGGATCCGAGCCGCCAAGCGTATAGCTCAGATACGAGTCGATCTGCACATGCTCACCGGCAACATCGGCGATATTGACCTTCTTGCCGGTCTCGTCGTTGTTGTCCGCCGACTTGCGCTCGCCATGCCACGCAGCGTACAAATCGACCGTTGCATCGGCCAGCACCATGCGATCGGCCTCAGACGGATTGACATACTCCTTGTAGTAGTCGAGCGTTTCGGGCGTGTGATAGACATACGTCTGAGACACGTCAACAGGGTTATAGCGCTCCAGGTTTTCGTTCATCACGTTGGCGATCGACATGCCGCAGGTCACCGAGGTGATGGCCAGAAACAGGATCATCGCGATAACGCCCATCGAAAAGCACACCGTATTGACCTTGGCCGAAAGCTGGCGCACGGTAAACATATTGAGGCCGCGCCAATACACGCTGCGCAGGCTCTGCAACAGCTTGATAAGCATGCCCGAGAGTCCCCAGAACAGCGCAAAGGTGCCCACTGTAACCATAGCGGTCGTAATGCCAAACTGGCTCATGGCCTCTTGCAGCTTGCTGTCCGTCGCAGTTAGCGGGAACCCATCGCGTAGCAGACGGTAATAGGCCACACCCACAAGCACCACGCCCACGGCAAAGATGGCAATCGCGATCCAGGGGTTGCGCGTCTTGATGCTCTCGTTGCGACGCTCGGCACCCATAAGCTCGATGAGCTTGGTACGGCGCACGGCGCGAAGGTTCAGCAGCAGCGTGAGCACAAACATCACGAGCATGCAGGCAAGGGTCAGGTTGAACGCATGCACCGAGAAGAAGAAGTGGAAATCGGCGATCTGCGTCTTAAAGAGCGAGGCCGTAAAGAATGTCATGAGCTGGGAGAGCCCCACGCCCAACACAATGCCGGCGACAAACGCGCCGACCGAAACAAATACGGTCTCGAGCGCCATGATCGTGGCGACGCGCCCGCGGCGCATGCCGAGCACCTGGTACAGGCCGAACTCCTTTTTGCGGCGCTTCATGATGAAGTTGTTGGCATACACCATCAAAAAGGCCATGACGCCGGCCAAAAAGTACGTGAGGTAGCCGAGCATGCCGCCCATGAGCTCGGACAGTCCCTCCTCCTTGATGCCGGCAATGTCGACCTGCATCGAGACGGTATTGAAGGCATAGAAGACCGTGACACCCAGGGTGAGCGTCAGCAAGTAGACAAGGTAATCGCGGCCGGCGCGGCGGACGTTGCCCCAAGCGAGTTTACAGAGCATCGGAGCCCTCACCGCCCATCATGGCAACGACCTCCATAATGCGGTCGAAGAACTCTCGGCGGTCGGTGTCGCCGCGGCGCAGCTCGGTGAAGATCTTGCCGTCGCGGATAAACAGCACACGGCTCGTGTAGCTGGCGGCAAAGCTGTCATGCGTGACCATGAGCACCGTGGCGCGCAGGCGGCGATTGAGGGCCTCCAGGCTCTCGAGCAGCAGGCGGGCGCTCTTGGAATCGAGGGCGCCGGTGGGCTCGTCGGCCATGATCATGGTGGGGTCGGTGACGAGTGCGCGAGCCGCGGCAACGCGCTGCTGCTGACCGCCGGACATCTGGTAGGGATACTTGTCGAGCACCTGACTGATAGACAGGCGCGCTGCCACATCCTGCACGCGGGTCGAGATCTCTGCCGAGTTTGTGCGGGCGATGGTGAGCGGCAGGGCGATGTTCTCGCGCGCCGTGAGCGTATCGAGCAGGTTGGAATCCTGGAAGATAAAGCCGAGCTCCTCGCGGCGGAACTGCGAGAGCTTGGCCTGCTTCATGCGTGTTACGTCCTGGCCGTTGATGCGGATGGTGCCGCTCGTGGCGCTATCGATGGTCGACACGCAGTTGAGCAACGTCGACTTGCCCGAGCCCGAGGCGCCCATGATGCCCACGAATTCCCCGCGGTTGACGGTAAAGCTAACGTCGTTGAGCGCGCGGGTCACATTGCCCAGCGCGCCATATACCTTTTCGAGATGCGCGACCTCCAGTACCGGGGTCGCCGTTTGCGTGGTTTGCATACCGAGTCCTTTCTTGCGATTAGTCTACGGCATCTATAGTCGCAAGAAGACGAGTCGGCTACCATCGATATGGCTTACGCTTGCCTTACCGTTGTGTAAGGTACGGGTAGCTACCCTGCCACGTGTTGATGTTGAGAGAGGACTCCTGTTGAAGACTGTTCATGTTGCCGCTGGGATCATTCGTAAGGAAGGATCTGACGAGCTGCTTGCCGTGCAGCGCGGCTATGGCGACATGCAGGGACTTTGGGAGTTCCCCGGCGGCAAGCTCATGCGCGGCGAGACACCCGAGGACGCCGTGCGACGCGAGCTTATGGAAGAGCTGCAGGTAAAAGTCACCAACCTGCGCGATTTTTACACCGTTGAGTACGACTACCCCGATTTCCACCTCTCCATGGAGTGCTACTACTGCTCGCTCACCGATGAATCCGATGAACCCCAGAAGCACGACCGCCAGCTCGATATCCGTTGGATTCCGCGCACCTCGCTTGCCACGGTTGAGTGGATGCCCGCCGACAAGGGACTTATCGATGCGCTGATTGAGCTGAAGGAAGACCGGCTTGATGTCAACGCCACCGCCAACGACGACGAGGCCACCACAGCCGACAAACCCGCCACCAAACCTAAGCGCCGCAGCAAAAAGCGCCCCAAGCCCGGCCTGCTGGACGGCATCGATACCTCGGACCTTTCTGCCGACGAACGTGAGCTCGTGCGTCGTCGCGCCGCCATCAAAAAGTCCATGAAGGGCAACAAGCGCGCCAACACCAAGCCCGAGCTGCTCGTACGACAGCGTCTGCGCGCAGCGGGCCTTACGGGTTATCGCTTGGAATGGAAGGTTCCCGGCAAGCCCGACATCGCCTTCCCCGGCCGCAAGATCGCCATCTTTGTCAACGGCTGCTTTTGGCATCGCTGCCCCAAGTGCAATCCGAGCCAGCCCAAGCGCAACGTTGAGTTTTGGGAGGCAAAGTTCCGTCGCAACGTCGAGCGCGACCGCGCTGCCGTGGCAGCACTCACTCAAATGGGCTGGACGCCCATAACCATCTGGGAATGCGAGCTCAAAAAAGACCGCATCGACGCCACGATGGAGAAGGTCATCGAACAGGTGCGCGCCGCAGAGCCGCAGCGCTAACAGCGAGCATTCACACGCTCCGCACGTCCGCGCCACATCCACGTCACAAACCTTGGAAAGCCATTAAGTCCAAAACCTTTCAAGAGTGTTACTCGATAGCTCTGAACTGCAGTTTCATCGTAACACCAAACCAGGTTAAGCCTTTCTTTAGCGCTTCTTTGCGGCAGCCGCGGCATAATACTGCCAACGCACGGGACCTAGCAGCACACCCTGTGCGCAACCTTTTGGTGGACATCGAGGAGGCCGCATAAGCATGCATTCTTCCAATGACGCAGCACAGCAGCCATCCCTAAAACATGCAAACCTTTTCTCCTTCCCCCCGACACAGAGAAACGGTCTCCTCGACTCCTCCACCACAAAAACCAAGCGCTCAGCCGATCAGAGCCTCAACTTACGAGCATCCTTCGAAAAGCTCCAAGCATCCCTAGACAAGGCGTTCCCCGAACAGGCAAGAGCAATCTAAGCCCATCGCGCTTTATACTGATGCCATGCGAAACATGGATCACATAGAATTGCACCGCGGAGGACGCGAGGAAGCGTTTCCCGAGACCGCCGAAGACTGGCCCTATATTGCCGAACGCGCAGAATTCGCTCGCTATCCGGGCAATTCCGTCCCCTGGCACTGGCATTCCGAAGTTGAGCTTTTCTACATGGAGCAGGGAGCGATTGACTATCGAACGCGCGCGGCTCATGAGCACGTACGCTTTGAGGAAGGGTCCGCCGGCTTTATCAACGGCGGCGTTTTGCACAGCACGCTGCAATCACCCAATTCGGCGTCAGCCATTCAAATGCTGCATATCTTTCAGCCGTCGATGCTCGGCGATCCCGCGGGACGTCTCCAAAAGCGCTACATCAACCCATTGCTTCAATGTCGAGGCGTCGATGTGCTCAAATGGTCGCCCACCAATCCCGACGATATGCCCTTTATCGATTTGCTGAAGAGCTCCTTTAGCCACGACCTTCAACGGCCGCAGAACGAGATGGCGCTTCGAAATAGTTTGTCAGAGCTCTGGATTCAGATTTACGCCAAGACCGAACCGCTCTTTTCTTCCGACGGCGCCTCTTGGATGACCAGCCGCGACGTACAGTTCAAGGCAATCCTGGACTTTATCCGCGCAAACTATGCAGCCGCTATAGATGTGCCCCAGATGGCATCTGCAGCCGGCGTAAGCGAAAGAGAGTGTTACCGCATTATCGAAACTTGTGCAGGAACGACCCCGGCGGCATATCTACGCGCATACCGCATAAACCGTGCTTGCGAACTTTTGGCACACACCACGCGAACGGTACAGACAGTCGCGCGCCAATGCGGATTTATAACAGCAAGCCATCTTGGCCAGGTATTTAAAGAACAAATGGGGTGCACTCCTTCGAGCTATCGAGCAGCAAGGCAGAATCTCGATAGCACCAGGCAGAAATCCCGCTAGCCCTTCTTCTGTCACTGCATCAAACTTGCAGGCAAACAACAGAGAGGAGCAATCATATGAAGTACTTTGACTATATCGTATTTGACGTTGATGGGACATTGGCAGATACAGAAGAAAGCGTTCTGTCATCGCTTGTCCAGATTGTCCAAGAAGAGACCAGCAAAACGCTTCCCCGACACGAGCTTGACTTTGCCCTCGGCATACCCGGCAAGGATGCCCTTGAGAAACTTGGGATCTACTCGCAGGCAACGTTGGATCGCTGGTGCCAAGTTGCCGCCAGCTTTAAAAGCACCATCAGCGTGTTTCCAGGTTTGCTTGAAGTCATCGCAACACTCGCCGATAGCGGCTGCAAACTTGGCATCGTCTCCTCACGTGCGCGCGACGAATACGCAAAAGAAATTGCACCCCTTGGTTTCGATAAGTATTTTGAGCACATCATCCTTGTCGAAGACACAACCGAACATAAACCCGCACCCGCACCCATGCTCGAATATCTCCGGCGTACGGGCGCGAATCCTGGCAACGTCGTCTACGTTGGCGACACCGTCTACGACGAACAATGCGCAACTTCGGCAGGGGTCAGTTTTGCCAGAGCGGCATGGGGATCACACCAAGACATCCCAAACGCCACCTACAACCTCAAAACCCCCAACGACCTACTAACCCTAACAACCAAATGACCCACGCGTCCCACCCTTTCAGCCCCAACACCACAAGGGCGATTGAGCAGAACGGCTTGGGCGGGTCCCCGTACTTAGTTTCCAAAATCATTCCGCAACGCGAAGGCTTCTTTTATTTTCCGCCCTAACGCCACAAGGGCGACGACCTCGAGTAGGTCAACCTGGGAGTGACGAGGGCTTAGTTCCCCAATCTTTCCGCAGGGGGCAAAAAGCCTCGCCGCACGAAGTGCGCAGCGAGGCTTTTTGCATGCCCGAGGACGATTGGGGAACTAAGTCCTCGTCCCTCCCCGGGATATGTAGCGAGTCGGAGTACCCTTGCTGTTACTCTGCCTTGCCCACAGAGTTGAGGTTGGTCATGCGGATCTTAACCAGCTCGGTGATCTCACGCATACCCTCCTTGGCCGGCTTCTTGGGATCGAAGCAGGCGGGGTTCTCGGCCATGTAGGCCATGAAGCCCTTGGTGTAGGCCTGACGCAGCTCGGTGGCGTAGTTAACCTTGCAGATGCCGTTCTTCACAGCCTCGGCAACCTGCTCATCGGGCACACCGGAGGTGCCGTGCAGAACCAGCGGCACGTCGACGGCGTCGCGGATGGCCTTGACCACGGACTGCTCGATGTGCGGATCGCTCGTGTACACACCGTGGCTGGTGCCAACGCCAATTGCGAGGGAGGTGCAGCCGGTACGCTCGACGAACTCCTTGGCCTCGGCAGGATCGGTGTAGGGGCTCTCGCCCTCAACCGCGGGACCGTCGTCCTCCTTGCCGCCAACCTTACCGAGCTCGGCCTCGACGGGCACGCCCATGGCGCGGCCAGCGTCGGCAACGGACTTGGTCAGGGCGATGTTGTCCTCGAAGGACTCGTGCGAACCGTCGATCATGACAGAGGTGTAGCCCGTGCGGAAAGCCTGCATGCAGCGGTCATAGCCATCGCCGTGATCGAGGTGCAGGGCGACGGGCACGGAAGCGCGCTCGGCGGCAGCCTTGACCATGCCGTAGAAGTAGTCCAGACCAGCGGTCTTGATGGTGCCCGGGGTGGTCTGCATGATGACGGGGGACTTGGTCTCCTCGGCAGCGGCCAGAACGGCCATAACAAACTCGAGGTTCTCGACGTTGAACGCGCCGACGGCGTAGTGGCCGGCCTGAGCGTCCTTGAGCATCTTTTCGGTGGTAACAAGTGCCATGAGCGTTTGCTCCTCTCCCTCGCCCGCATCTGGACATCGGGCGTACGTGTCCGCAAGGCGTTTTACCTTGCGTTTTGCTGCGCCCATTGTATGAAAATCGACGGTGTCGCACGTATGAGATATCACCGGCACACAGGTCAAGACGCTCGTTTTTGAAAAGTAAACGGAAGAGATTCGCACCGGATTCCTCTATACGACATTGAAGTTTTCAAGCGAATCATCTTTCTTTTATAGAAAAGATAAGTAATCGAAAGGAGTTTTCTTACTCAAAAAGAAAATGAACGAAAATGGATTCAACATAATTCCTGCAAATTTAAGTTGAGAATGGAGCGGCTGTGGCCCATGCAACAACCCGAGCCTTCGCCGACGAGCGTCGTGCCGCCATCATGGAGATGCTCGAACATAACGCCTCGGTGCAGGTGGCAGAAATCGCCCAGACCTTTGGCGTGTCCTCCGTTACCGCCCGCGCCGACCTAGACGCGCTCGCCGAGTCCGGCAAGCTGCGCCGCACGCATGGCGGCGCCGTGTCGCTCCAGAAGCGACTGACCGTATCCACCCAGGATCGCCGCATCAACGTCAATGTCGCCGCCAAGCAGGCCATCGCACAAAGCGCCATCGAACTCGTCAATGACGGCGACACGCTGCTCGTCGACTCGGGCACCACAGCGCTCGAGTTTGTCCGGCTCCTCGACCAGCGCGATGGCATCACCGTCATCACGGCCGACATTACCATTGCCGATTACATCGACGAGAGCATGCCCTCAGTCGATGTCGTCATGCTGGGCGGGGCACTGCGCAAAGGTCATCGCTATCTGTACGGCCCACTTACCATGCAAGCGCTCCAAATGGTCCACGCCGACCTTGCCGTCATGTGCCCCGGCGCCTTTGTTCCCGGCTGCGGCTTTACGACCGACTTTCCGCAGATGGCCGAGACCAAAGCGGCTATGGTCGGTGCCGCCCGTCAAAGTGTCGCCCTCATGGACGCCAGTAAGGTCAACGGACGCGGCATGTACCGCTTTGCCGAGTTGACCGACGTCAACGCCATCGTGATGGACCGTGACCCCGATCACGCCGTCGCCACCTCAATCGCCGAGATCGTCGACAACGCCCGCCCAAATCTCCTCATCGCC
>CAJMMA010000030.1 GCA_905214435.1 uncultured bacterium | reverse complement strand
ATCGTAGCCCGAGACGGTCCCGGGCTGACAATTTCGACTGTAATGGACGTTCCTTGTCGAGCAGCTAATTTGGGTGCAGGCGGAGAAAATTTCTTAAAAAGTTCTTGCCCTTCGCCCAATCGTCCGTATAATAAATTTCGTTGCTTGAGAGCACGTACCTATTCCTCGGTAGCTCAATGGTAGAGCACGCGGCTGTTAACCGCGCTGTTGTAGGTTCGAGTCCTACCCGGGGAGCCAGAATTTCTCAGCCCATTCTGCTGGGCTTTTAAATTCCTCGGTAGCTCAATGGTAGAGCACGCGGCTGTTAACCGCGCTGTTGTAGGTTCGAGTCCTACCCGGGGAGCCAGGTTGTAAAACCCGTCGCTTATGCGGCGGGTTTTTTCATGCCGCGATCGCCTGGCGCGAACGTTACCGTATCAACATTTCGTGTCGAGGATGTATTCCCGCGACCCACCACCTCAACATGGCGCGCTCGTTGTAGAATAATGCAATGATTGCTCCCACGAGATGGTGTCGCGAGCACCAGATAAGGAGATTCTTGTGTCTGAGACCATTAACGGCAGCCTGAGCGTCTCGAACGACGTTATTGCCGATATTGCCGGTTATGCTGCGATGACGTGCTATGGCGTCGTCGGTATGGCCGAGCAGCTCCAGGGCGCCGAGAGCGTGCGCCTGCTTGCCGGTCAGCGCCTCCGCAAGGGCGTGCTTGTCTCCGCCGACGAGAACGGCCTTACGGTCGATCTTCACGTCGTGCTCGAGAACGGCGTCAACATGAAGTCCGTCTGCCACAACCTTTCGAGCTCCGTTGCCTTTACCCTGCAGGAGATTGCCCAAATCGATCCCGCCAGCCTTAAGATCGGCATCCATATCGACGCGCTCAAGAGCCGTCTGAACTAGCATCCGAAAACGGAGATTCAAATACCCATGATTGCAAAGACCATTCGCACCTGTTTTCCGATCGCTGCGGCTGCCGTTTCTGACAAGGCCGAGGAGATCAATAAGCTCAACGTCTTCCCCGTACCCGACGGCGACACCGGCACCAACATGTCGCTCACGCTCGCCTCGGTGACCAAGGAGCTCTCCGCCCTTCCCGCCGATGCCGACATGGAGGCCATTGCCGGCGCCATCACCCACGGCTCCCTGATGGGCGCCCGCGGTAACTCCGGCGTCATTACCTCGCAGATCCTGCGCGGTGTGGCCGAGGGCCTTGTCTCCGCCGACGAGCCCATTACGTCCGCCAACATCGCCTTCGCCTTCCGCCGCGCCGTCAAGGTCGCCTTCCAGGCCGTCCGTAAGCCCATCGAGGGCACGATTCTCACGGTGCTGCGCGATGTCTCGACCAAGGCCGACGAGTGCGAAAAGAAGAAGTTCTCGGCCGAGGACGCGCTCGATGCCATCGTCGTCGAGGCCTACCAGTCCGTCGCTCGCACGCCCGACCTGCTGCCCGTCCTCAAAGAGAACGGCGTGGTCGACTCCGGCGCCTTCGGCTTTGCCATCTTCTTGGAGAACTTTGTGGCTGCAGCACTTGGTCGCAGCACCGTTGTCGAGGATTTCTCCGCTACGTTCGATTCCGCTGGCTCTGCACGCGATGCCGCTCTTGGCCGCGTTGAGATCGAGGCCAACGACGATTGGGAGGGCTCGGAGTTCCGCTACTGCAACGAGTTCCTCTTTAAGGCCGACGCCCCGTTTGACGAGGACGAGTGCCTTAAGTTCCTGGGTTCCATGGGCGACTGTGAGCTGCTCGTGGGCGCATATCCCGACTACAAGATCCACGTGCACTCCAACACCCCGAACCTGGTGCTCGAGCACATGCTGCAGCTTGGCCAGATCTACGAGGTCTTTATCCACAACATGGAGATGGAGGCCCACGACCGTACCGCCAAGATCCACGAGGACCAGGAGAAGGCCGCCGAGCCCGCGAAGGCCCTGGGCTTTGTCGCCGTTGCCGCCGGTTCCGGCGAGGCAGACATCCTCAAGTCCCTCGGCGTTGACGTGATCGTGTCCGGTGGCCAGACCATGAATCCCTCGACTGCAGACCTGCTGGGCGCCGTCGACCAGGTCAACGCGACCTCGGTCATCATTCTGCCCAACAACGGCAACATCCGCATGGCCGCCGAGGCCGCTGCCTCTGCCTGCACCGACAAGAAGGTCGCCGTCGTTCCCACCAAGACCGTTCCGCAGGCCTTCTCCGCGCTGTTCGCGGTCCTGCCCGATTCCGAGCTCGAGGATGCCGTCGCCGCTATGGTCGACGCCATCAGCGAGGTCCGCGATGGCGAGGTCACCCGCGCCGTGCGCGACTCCAGTGCCTCCGACGGTTCGCCAATTCACTCCGGTGACGTCATGGGCATCATTGCCGGCTCCATCGACGTGGTCGGCTCCGACGTGAAGCAGGTCACGCTCGATTGCATCAACCGTATGCAGGAGGAAGAGGAGGGCGACGCGCTGACGATTCTGGCCGGCGAGGAACTGTCCGATGAGGCCTTCCAGGAGATCGTCGACGCCATTGAGGAGGCTCAGCCCGACCTGGAGATCGATGCCCATCGTGGCGAGCAGCCGCTCTATCCCGTGATCTTCTCGATCGAGTAGGCATCTGGCCATGTCCGAGCTGTGCTCCGTGCCGCGCGTCTCGGAGCGCTTTGCGCAGAGCAATGCGCTCGACGAGGATATCGCGCGACTCAAATATGTTTCGGGTAAACGTGAGGAGGCCCTTCGCCGTCTGGGAATTCGGACGGTGGGGGACCTCCTTCTCCATATCCCTCATCGATATCTCGACTTTACGCGCTCCTGGTCCATCGAGATGGCTCCCATCGGTACCGTGTGCACCATCATCGCCACGGTCGATCGTATCGTCCAAAAGCAGCCTCGCCCGCGTATGCAGGTGACCGAGGTCTCGCTGGTGGACGAGACGGGGGTGCTGCAAGTCGCCTTTTTCCGTCAGCCATGGATTGCCCAACAGTTTAAGCAGGGAGACCGCCTGGCCGTGATGGGTAAGGTCGAGTTTGCCTACGGCTTTAAGCAGATGGCCTCTCCGCATTTCGAAAAGCTCGAGGGTGGGCGTGCCGCGGGCACCATTCTGCCGGTCCATTACGTGAGCGATGGCGTGAGCCAGGCGTGGATGCGCCGCATCGTTAGCGGCGCGCTCGAGGTCGTCGGCAATCCCTTCGACCCGATTCCCGCACGCTTGCGCGCCAAGCGCCGCCTGATGAGCAATGCCCGCGCGCTGCGCTCAATTCACTTTCCATCGAGCATGGCCGAGCGCGATATTGCGCGTGAACGGCTTGCCTATGAGGAGTGCCTCTACCTGCAGCTGGCGCTGCGATTGCGCAACGACGGCGGCTTGGTCGAAGTTGCTCCCTACGCCCACGTCGCTGGTGAGCACCTGGCGGCGCTCAGGGAAGCCCTGCCGTTTTCGCTGAGCGACGAGCAGGAGGCCGCGTTCCAAGACATCCTGCACGATATGTGCGATGGCGGGCGCGTGATGAACCGCCTGCTACTGGGCGACGTCGGTACCGGCAAGACGGCCGTCGCCGCCTGCGCGCTGGCTGTCGCGGCCGATTCGGGCACTCAGTCCTGCGTTATGGCGCCTACGGGCGTGCTGGCGCGCCAATATGCCGATAAGACCGGCCCCTTGCTTTCCCAGGCTGGCATGTCCTGGGCGCTCCTGACGGGTGCCACGCCGGCGGCCGAGCGCGAGCAGATCCATGCGCAGCTGGAATCGGGCGAGCTCGACGTCCTCTTTGGAACCCACGCGGTCCTTTCGGACAACGTGGCGTTTAAGCATCTGTCGCTTGTCGTCATCGACGAGCAGCACCGCTTCGGTGTGGGCCAGCGCAATGCCCTGCGTGCCAAGGGGCCGGGTGCCGACCTGCTCGTTATGACGGCCACGCCGATCCCGCGCACGTTGGCGCTCTCGGTCTACGGCGACCTGGACACGAGCATCATCCGCCATCGGCCTGTTCCGGGGGCGGGCGTTACGACGCGCGTGCTTACCGAGTCGAGCCGCGACCTTGCCTACGGTGCCATCCGCGAGGCACATGCAAAAGGCCAGCAGGCCTATGTGATCTGCCCCCTCGTGGAGCCGAGTGACTCGGCCGATGAGCTGGAAGACGTACCCGGTATCGCCCGCGACGACGAGGGCCGCGTGACCGTGCCTGTACCGCTGCACGATACGACAACCGAGCTCGACCGACTGCGCCTGGCGCTGCCGGGACTTAGCATCGAGCGCCTTCACGGCCGCATGCCGGCGGGGGAGAAGGACCGCGTGATCGATGCCTTCAAGCGCGGCGAGATCGACGTGCTCGTATCGACCACGGTGGTCGAGGTGGGTGTCGACGTACCCAACGCCACCGTCATGGTCATCGAGAACGGTGAGCGCTTTGGCTTGGCGGCCCTGCACCAGCTGCGCGGTCGCGTGGGCCGCGGCAGCGTGTCGGGCTCTTGCCTGGTCATGACGCACTCCATGGGCAACGGTGGCGCGTCGGCGGCACAAGACCGTCTCCAGTCGCTCGAAAAGACCTCTGACGGCTTTACGCTCGCCCAGATGGACCTGCGCCTGCGCCACGAGGGCGAGATCCTCGGCTACCGCCAGCACGGCGGCGTGACCCTGCGCTTTGTGGACCTGGACGCCGACGAGGATCTTATCGAATGGGCCCATTTGGACGCGGTCGAGCTCTTGCGGTATGCTTGCAACCTTGACTCCGTGGCGACGCGCCCCTTGCGCGACGCGGTCGCCATGCGTTATCGACATATCTTTAAGGAGGTCAGCGGAGGATGAGAATCATCGGCGGTGAATGGCGCGGCCGCAAGATCGAAGAGCCGCGTGGGCGCGATGTCACCCGTCCCACGACCGATCGCGTGCGCGAGGCATGCGCGTCCATGGTCATGTCGGCGCTCGACTTCGATCTGGACGAGGTCCGCGTGCTGGACGCCTTTGGCGGCTCCGGCGCCCTGGGAATCGAGATGCTCTCGCGTGGCGCCCGCTCGCTCACCACGTTCGAGATCGATCGCAATGCCGCCCGTCTGATCACCAAGAATATCGAGTCGCTGTGCCGCGACCGCTCGCGTTGGCGTGTCGTTACCGGCGATGTGCTGGCGAGCGCCTCGCGCGGCCGTGTGCCGGGTGGTCCCTTTGATCTGATCTTGCTCGACCCGCCCTATGCCTTTGGCGCCGAGCCGGTCGAGGAGCTGCTGCAAAATCTTTCCCAGCAGGGACTGCTGGCGCCCGGGGCCTTTGCCCTGTTTGAGCATGCCACAGCCGATGCAGGTGCTCATCCGGCTTGTTTTAAGACCGTGCGAGAGAAGCGCTACGGCATTACCTCGGTTGACTTGCTGCGCTGGGTGGTCGAGGACGAGAACGACCATGCTGACGAGAACGAAAATGACGAGGATGTGCCTTCGGAGGACACCCATGAATGACACCATCAACCGCGTAATCGTCCCGGGCACCTTCGATCCCATCACTTTTGGCCACATTGACGTGATTCGCCGAGCCCGCCGCATCTTTCCCAGCGTGATTGTCGCCGTGGCCGAATCACAGGGCAAAAACGGCGTGGGCACCACCTTTATGCTCGACGAGCGCGTGGCGCTGGCCCGCGAGGCCCTCGGCGATTTGGACGGCATCGAGGTACTGCCTTTCACCGGCCTGCTGGTCGACTTTGCACGTGAGCAGGGGGCGGGTGCCGTCGTTAAGGGTCTGCGCGCCATGACCGACTTTGAGTACGAACTGCAGCAGGCCGACCTTAACTACCGCCTGGATAACGAGCTGGAGTCCATCTTTGTCATGAGTGCTCCGCAGTACGGCTATATCTCGAGTTCGGTGGTGCGCCAGATCGCGTCGCTTGGCAGCGACGTGTCGACGTTTGTGCCGCCCAACGTGGTCGAAGCGCTCAAACATCGCTTTTCGTGACGTTTTTTATTGCCTGGTGGCATGTGGTAAACTAACACGATGATATGTTACCTATGAAAGGAGACCGGATGCCGGGCGAGAATTTTCCTGGCGACAGGATCGTGAGTCTTGTCGACGAGCTCGAGGGGCTCATCGAAGAGGCTAAGACGCCGTTCGGCAAGAACGCCCAGATGAAGGTTATCGACGCCGACGTCTTCTTTAACATCCTCGATGAGATCCGCATGAGCTATCCCGAGGAGTGGCAGAAGTCCCGCCGTATCCTCAAAGAGCGCGAGGAGCTTATGGCTTCCGCCGCCGCTCAGGCCGATTCCATCATTGCCGATGCTCAGCAGCAGGCGCTCACCATTGCCGGTGAGCAGGAGATCGTCCGCTTAGCCCAGCAGCAGGCCGACGACATCCGCGACCGTGCCCAGCAGTATGAGCGCGAGACGCGCTATGCCGCCGAGGATTACGCCGAGCAGGTCTTTACGCACCTCGAGGAGAACCTTAAGAGCCTGACCGGCACCGTCACCCGTTGCCGTCAGCAGCTCAATGAGGGTGCCGCCCAGCAGAACGGTCAGTGGTAATGGCTGAGTTCCCGAGCGTTACCGTCGATCTTTCCGAGCAGCTCGAGTTTCCTGGTGATTCGTATCCGCTGACCGGCAAGGTCGATGTTGCCACCTACACGGTGGGCGAGAAGGAGTACCAGCTACAGGACGGCATCGACTACGACGTTGTCTTTACCAATGCCGGTACCGGTGTCTTGCTCACGGGCATGGTCCGCGCGCACGCCATCG
This sequence comes from uncultured bacterium, assembly GCA_905214435.1. Taxonomy (GTDB): domain Bacteria; phylum Actinomycetota; class Coriobacteriia; order Coriobacteriales; family Coriobacteriaceae; genus Collinsella. The sequence continues at coordinate 17,330 of CAJMMA010000030.1, read as the reverse complement.
GCGAGTGCGACCGTTGCCTGGAGCCTGCCTCGTTTGATATCGCCGGCGAGATCGAGGAGTTCTACCTCTTTGAGGAGCCCGAGGATCCCGAGGCCTACGAGAACGGCTACGAGCTCCTGGGTGAGGACCGCATCGTCGATCTGGGTGAGCCCATCAACGACGCGGTCGTCATGGACACGCCGTTTGTCGTTCTGTGCAAGCCCGATTGCCGCGGCCTGTGCCCCACTTGCGGTTGCAATCTCAACGTCGAGCAATGCGATTGCGCCCAGGCAGAGGCAGAATGGGCCGCTGCCACGGAAAATCCATTTGCAGCATTGAAGAATCTCAAGCTCGATGAGTAAAACTGTGGTAGTATCGCTACTTGCGCGTAATCGCCACACTGGATAGTTCATAAGGAAGGTCACTATGCCCGTACCTAAACAAAAGCAGGGTCGTATCCGCACTCACACCCGTCGTTCCGCCAACATGAAGATCTCGGCTGCGGCTCAGTCCACGTGCCCCCGTTGCGGCGCTGTCAAGCTTCCGCACCACGTGTGCCCCAGCTGCGGTTTCTACAAGGACCGCGAGGTTATCGTTACCGAGTAACGGTATACTCTGGATGCGATGCCGTTCCAAATGGAACCACAATGGCCGGCTCAATGAGTCGGCCATTTTTGTATAAGGAGCATGTATATGAGTAACGTTCGCGTTTGTGTAGACGTTGTGGGCGGAGACGAGAAACCTCAGGTTGTTCTCGATGGTATCGAGGCTGCACTTGCCGCCGATCCCGATATCGAGGTCCTGGCAGTCGGTCCCGCCGAAATCGTCAATCCCTTTGCCGCGGCCCATGCACGTGTGGAGGCTCTGGAAGCCCCTGACATTATCGCCATGGATGACGATCCCATTCGCGCCGTGATGACCAAGCGCAAGTCCTCGATCGTGCTTGCCTGCCGCGCCATCAAAAAGGGCAACGCGGACGCGTTCTTCTCCGCCGGCTCCACCGGCGCCATGACCGCCGCTGCTACCGCATACGTGACGCCGTTTAGGTATCAGGCCGAAGGCAAGAAGCAGCCGGTGCGCCCCTGTCTGACCAATGCGCTGCCCAATCGTGCCGGCGGCCTGACGGTGCTGTGCGACATGGGTGCCAACCCCGATGTCGAGGTGGACGACATGGTGCGTTTTGCCCAGATGGGTAGCGCCTATGCCCGCGTTGTCCTGGGCATCGAGCATCCTCGCGTGGGCCTGCTTGCCAATGGCACCGAGGATGAGAAGGGTTCCAACTTTACCAAGGCCTGCTTTCCTGCCATGAAAGCCGCCGTTCCCGGCTTTGTGGGTAACTGCGAAGGCACCGATCTTACGTCGGGCAATTTTGACGTCGTGGTCGCCGACGGCATGTCGGGCAATATCGCTCTCAAGGCCACCGAGGGCGCTGCCAAGTTTTTGCTTCAGGAACTCAAGGGTGCCTTTATGGCCTCGCTCGGCACCAAGATCGCCGCGCTGCTCATCAAAAAGCAGATGCGCGAGATTAAGACCAAGCTCTCTGGTGATGCCAAGGGCGGCGCGATTCTTTTGGGCCTGCGTGGCGTAGTCCTGATCGGTCACGGTGCCACCTCGGTCGAGGCTGTTAAAAACGGTACGCTCGCGGCGGCCGAAGCCGTGCGCGCGGGGCTGGTCGAGAATGTCGCCAACTCTATGGACGGTATCGTTTTATAAGAGCGAGTTAGGGCGTTGTTATGTGCCTCGCGGCGCACGTCGTGGGGTAGAATCAAAACCGTGTTTTGGTGCCGTCTGCGCGGTGCCAATCTTTTGGTATTCATGCACTATGAGAGGAAGCGCTATGGACCGCTCCGAAATCTTCGACAAGATCGCCGAGGTCGCTGCTGACGTTCTGGGCGTCGATGTTGCCGAAATTAGCGATGAGACCACCTTTGACGACCTCGATGCCAACTCGCTCGAGCGCCTGCAACTGGTTACGGCTATCGAGGACGAGTTCAATCTCGAGATCGATGACGAGACCCTGCTCTCGCTCAACTCTGTCGCCGACGCCGTCGACGCGATCGAAAACGCCAGGGAGGCTTAGGTCTTGGCTTTATCCGAACGACTTACGCGCGCCCAGGAGATTCTGGGCCACGAGTTCAATGACAAGGTGCTGCTGCGCGCGGCCCTTACGCATCCTTCGGCCGTCGAAGGCCAGCCAGTCTCGGCAAGCTATGAGCGCCTTGAGTTCTTGGGCGATTCCATTTTGGGCGCCGTCGTCGCCCGTTCGCTCTTTGAGTCCTATCCGGAGTTTGACGAGGGCAAGCTCACGCGCCTGAAGGTGTCGCTTGTCTCGGGCGCTACGCTATCCGAGGTGTCGCATGAGCTGGGCATCGACGACATCATCATATTTGGTGCCTCCGAGACCGGTACCGGCGCGCGCGGCCTGCACTCGGCGCTCGAGAACGTCTACGAGTCGCTCGTGGGTGCGCTGTACCTGGATGCCGGCTGGGATGTTGCGGCGGACTTTATCCATCGTACGCTCAAACCGCACCTGGCCTCCGAGCGTGCCGAGCACCCTGCGAACCCCAAGTCGTTCTTGCAGGAGTGCGTGCAGGCAGACGGCCATGAGCCTCCCGCGTATAAGCTGGTCGGCTCCGAGGGCCCCGCGCATGCGCCCACCTTTACCGCTGTGGTGCTCATCGACGGTATTCGCCAGGGTCGCGGCTCCGGCTCCTCAAAGAAGGAAGCCGAGGGAGCCGCTGCACTCGAGGCACTTGACCGCATGGGCTACACCACCAACGGCGTGATTCTCAACAAGAAGCCTGTTTAAGCGAGGAACCGTGTATCTCAAGTCCCTCACGCTCAAAGGGTTCAAGTCGTTTGCCGACCGCGCCCATATGACGTTTGAGCCGGGCCTGACCGTCATCGTCGGTCCCAACGGCTCGGGAAAATCGAACATCTCTGACTCGATTCTGTGGGTCCTGGGCGAGCAGAGCGCCAAGCAGCTGCGCGGCCAGGCCATGGAGGATGTCATCTTCTCGGGCTCGTCAGCGCGCAAGCCGGTGGGTGTCGCCGAGGTCACGCTGGTGCTCGATAACTCGGACCATATGCTGCCCGTCGACTTTGACGAGGTCGCCATCACCCGTCGTATGTATCGCTCGGGCGAAAGCGAGTACCTCATCAACTCGAGTCCGTGCCGCCTGATGGACATTCAGGACATCCTGCACGATTCGGGCTTGGGCAAGGATACGCATTCCATCATCAGCCAGGGCAAGCTCGACGCCATTTTGCAGAGCCGCCCCGAGGAGCGCCGCGCCCTCATCGAGGAGGCCGCCGGCATCTCCAAGCACAAGCGCCGCAAGGAGCGTGCGCTCAGAAAGATTAAATCGATGGACGAGCACCTGACGCGTGCCCGCGACATCAATAAGGAAATTGCCCGTCAGCTGCGACCGCTGGAGCGTCAGGTCGATCGCGCGCGCAAGTATAAAGAGCTGTCCTCGCGCGCGAACGAGCTTACGCAGATGCTGGCCGTCGACGAGCTGCGTTCGCTGCAGTCGCAGTGGAACGACTTGGAGAGCCGCTCCAAGGAAGGTGCCGCCGAGCTGGAGCTTGCGCAGTACCGCTTGGGCGAAAAGGAACGCGAGCTCGAGAAGCTCCAGGTCATGCTCGAGGAAAAGGGCCTGTTTGTGGGCGATCTGGGCGAGCAGCGCCGCCATATGCAAGACGTGGTCGGCCGCATTAACTCCGATATGCGCCTGCTCGAGGAAAAGGGCCACAACATGGTGTCGCGCCTGTCCGACATGCGCGGCCAGATCTCGAGCTCCGAGCATCAGCGTCGTCGCGTGGTAGAGGAGCTCGAGGACGCGCGTGCGCAGCTTGAGGAAGTGACCGGCGCGCACATGCAGGCCCAGGAGGACGTTGACGCCGCCGGACCTGCCGCCGCCGAGCTCCACGAGCGGCGCGTGACGCTCGACAATCAGATTTCGCAGCTTACGCGTGAGCAACGCGATGTGCAGCGTGTGGCCGATAACGCGGCGCTCGAACTCGCCAAGGTGAAGGACTCGTTGAGCAACGCCGAGGTCGAGGACAACATGTATGCCTCGCGCCTGGAGCAGATCGATGACCAGCTCGAGGAGGTCACGGCCTCACTCGAGAGCCGTCGCGACCGCGCCGAGGAGCTTGAGGGTGCACTCGATCAGGCCCGTCAAGCCCAGATTGATGCGCGCGAGGCTACCGAGGTCGCCCGTGCAGCCCTTAAGGATCTACGTGCCCGCGAGAGCGAGGCGCGCAACAAGCTGTCCGAGGTGCGCTCGGAGCTTGCCAGCCAAAAGAAGCTCGATGCCCGCATGGCAGACAGCTCGCCGCTGGTGAGCCGTCTGATGGGCGCACTGGGCGATGATGTCTCAGGCCGTCTGGGCGACGTGCTCGACGCCCCTCGTGAGCTTGAGGGCCTGGTTGAGCAACTACTTGCCGGCGATATCGATGCTCTTTTGTTTGATGATGCCGCTACACTTGAGCGCGCCGGTCGTGCGGCTTTGGACCAAAAGAAGGCTTCGGGCGAGGCGCTGTTGGTGGCGCGCGGCGTGAGCGGCGGTGCTGCTGCCAATGGTGCTGCCGGTACGCGTCTGGTCGATCGTCTGTCCGTGCGCTCCGGTTATGGCCCGGTTGTCGAGGCCCTTCTTGGCGGCTATTACGTGGTCGATGACTTGGCTGCCGCGTTGGCTGCCCCTGTCGTTGACGGTGTGACCTACGTGACTCCCGATGGCGCCCGCGTGAGCTGTGGTGGTCTGGTGCGCGTGGGGCTCGATGCCGGCGAGGCTTCGGGTGCCTTGGAGCGCAAGCGCCGCATCCGTGAGCTCGAGGGCCTGGAACCCGATCTGGCTGCCATCTTTGAGCATGCTTCGGACCAAGTCGTTGAGGCCAACGCCGCCGTCGAGGAGGCACGTGCCGCCGAGGGCGATGCCGCCGGCGAGATCGCCCGTCTTGAGGGCGAGCGCCGCTCGCTGCTCTCCGAGATTGGCCGCCTGGAGCAAAGCGCCAACAACGCCGAGGTCGAGCGCGTGCGCATCTCCAAGCGCCGCGAGCAGGCCGCCGAGGCCGTTCGCGCTGCGCGCCCGCGCGTTGACGAACTCACCCGTTCGCGCGACGAGGCCCGCGCGCAGGCAGGCGACCTGGGTCTCCAGATTGCCGAAGCCAACGACGAGCTCGATCGCGTGCGTCGTGACGATTCCGAGGCAGCCGGCAAGCTCGCCGATGCCAAGGTCCGCCTGGCTCAGACGAGCGAGCGTCTGCGTTCGCTGAAGGGCCGTGTGCCCGACTTGGAGCATCGACTCGAGGGCATCGACCGCCGTATCCGCGGAACACGCCAGGCCTCGCGCTCACTCGAGCTGCTGCGCCTGCGTGTCGACCCCATGCACGAGCGCTATTCGGCCCTGCTGGATCGCGCATCGGATTGGGCCGCGCGTCTGCGTGATCAGGCTTCGCTCGAGGAGGCGGACTCGGCCTCGCTCAAGAAGACCATCGAAGACGCCAAGGCCGAGGTCTCCCGCGCCAAGGAGCGGGTCGATGCCGCCACGGCGACGCAAAACGAGTTCAAGGTTTCCCGCGGCAAGCTCGAGGTGCAGGTGGAGGCGGCCATCAAGGCCATTACCGCCGATGGCACTACGGTGCTCGAGGAAGCGCTCATGCTTCCTGCTCCCACCGACCGCGACGCCGCCGAGCGCGAGCTCAACCAGCTCGTGCGCCAGATTAACAACCTGGGCCCTGTGAACCAGGTTGCCATGGAGGAGTACGAGCAGCTCAAGCGCCGCGCCGATTACATCGAGGGGCAGCTGGCCGATCTGGAGAGCGCGCGCAAGGCGCTCACCAAGATTACCGTGGCCATCGACCGTAAGATGCGTAAAGCCTTCTTGGTGACCTTCGAGAAGGTCGATGCGAACTTCCGTGAGATCTTTGCCATGCTGTTCCCGGGTGGTCAGGCGCATCTGGAGATGACCGACCCCGAGCATCCGGCCGAGACGGGCATCGAGGTCGTGGCGCAGCCGCGCGGCAAGCGCATCACCAAGATGATGCTCATGTCGGGCGGCGAGAAGAGCCTGACGGCGCTCGCCCTGCTCTTTGCCGTGTATCGCACGCGCACGGTGCCGTTCTATGTGCTGGACGAGGTCGAGGCGGCACTCGATGACGCCAACCTGTCCAAGCTCATCGGCGCGCTCGACGTGTTGCGTTCCGATACGCAGCTCTTGGTTATCTCGCATCAGCGCCGTACTATGGAGGACGCTGACGTCCTCTACGGCGTCTCGATGCAAGCCGACGGCGTCAGTCGCGTCGTCTCGCAAAAACTCGATCGCGAAACCGGAAAGGTCGTGAATGCATAATGGGATTCTTCGATGCTCTCTCGCGCGGACTTGAGCGCAGCCGCGAGGCCCTTAACGAGGTCTTTTACTTTGGCGGCGAGGTCGACGAGGATTTTTGGGAGGACCTAGAGGACACCCTCGTCATGGGTGACATGGGTGCCGAGGTCGCGATCAAGGTGTCCGATGACCTGCGCGATGCCGCGGCCAAGAAGAACCTCAAGACCGCCCCGCAACTCCGTCGTGCCCTGGCCGAGCAACTCGAGCAACATTTTGTGCCCGCCGAGCGCGATCCGTTCGCCGACACGCCGAGCTGCGTGCTGTTTGTGGGCATTAATGGTGCCGGCAAGACTACGACGGTCGGCAAGATCGCGAGCGCCATGGCTGCCCGCGGCAAGAATGTCGTGATCGGCTCGGCCGATACCTTCCGCGCCGCCGCCATCGAGCAGCTCGATGTGTGGGGCCAGCGCGCCGGCGTCCCCGTCATCAAGCGCGACCGCGGCTCCGACCCGGCAAGCGTTTGCTACGACGTGCTCGACGAGGCCGACAAGCGCGGCAGCGACCTGGTGCTTATCGATACCGCCGGTCGTCTGCACACGAGCCCCGAGCTCATGCGTGAGCTTGCCAAGGTGGTCAACGTGACGCGTAAGCGCGCCACCAATATGGCCGCCGGCCCCATGCCCGTCTCGGTCGTCCTCGTGATCGATGCCGCAACGGGCCAAAACGGCCTGAACCAGGCGCTCGAGTTTAATGAGGCGCTTGGCCTGGACGGTATTATCATGACAAAGCTCGACGGCACGGCTAAGGGCGGCATCGCCATGGCCGTGGCCGAGAAGCTCAAGCTCCCGATCCTTCGCATCGGCGTGGGCGAGCAGGTCGATGACCTGCAGGAGTTTAACGCCAAAGATTTCTGCCGCGCCCTGGTGGGCGAGTCCAACTAAGGAGTAACCAGTGTTTGATTCCCTGAGCGATCGTCTCAACGACACATTTGACCGCCTGCGCGGCAAGGGTAAGCTGACCGAGGCCGATATCACCTCGGCCATGCGCGACATTCGCATGGCGCTGCTCGAGGCCGACGTTAACTTTAAGGTCGTCAAGGAGTTCGTTGCTAAGACCAAGGAGCGCTGCATGACCGCCGAGGTCATGGAGTCGCTGTCGCCGGCGCAAAACGTCGTCAAGATCGTGCTCGACGAGCTCACCGAGATGCTCGGCTCCACCGAGAGCAAGCTCGTTTTTAGTAACCGCATTCCTAATGTCATCATGCTCGTGGGCCTGCAGGGCTCCGGTAAGACCACGGCGGCCGTAAAGCTGGCTTACCTGCTCAAGAAGCAGGGCCGCTCGCCGCTGCTCGCCGCGTGCGACGTCTACCGTCCCGCTGCTGCCGACCAGCTTGCCACGCTCGGTGGCGAGATCGGCGTGCCGGTCTTCCGCGGTGACGGCGAGCACCCGGTCGATATCGCCAAGGGCGCCATCCAGGAGGCCGTCGACCACCTGCGTGACGTGGTCATTGTCGATACCGCCGGTCGTCTGCAGATCGACGAGCAAATGATGCAGGAGGCCGTGGACATCAAGAAGGCCGTCAAGCCCGATCAGGTGCTGATGGTCGTCGATGCCATGACCGGCCAGGATATCGTCAACGTCGTCTCGACCTTCGCCGAGCGCACTGACTTTGACGGTGTTATCATCTCCAAGCTCGACGGTGACGCCCGTGGCGGTGGCGCACTTTCGGTGCGTCAGGTGACCGGCAAGCCCATCAAGTTCGTGAGCATGGGCGAGAAGCCCGACTCGCTGGAGCCGTTTTACCCGGACCGCATGGCCAAGCGCATCTTGGGCATGGGTGATGTCGTAGGTATTATCGAGAAGGCCCAGGAGGCAGCCGATGCGGAGCAGCTTGAGGCTGCCGAGCGTATGCTGCGCGAGGGCTTCACCATGAACGACATGCTCGACCAGATGAAAGCTGTCAAAAAGATGGGCGGCATGAAGGGCATTCTGGGTATGCTTCCTGGCGGCCAGCGCGCGCTCAACCAGATGGGCGGCAACCTGGACGAGGGCATCTTCGATAAGAACGAGGCCATCATCATGTCGATGACCAAGGAGGAGCGCCTGCGTCCCTCCATCATCAACGGCCAGCGCCGCGCCCGCATTGCCAAGGGCGCCGGCGTAACCCCCACCGAGGTCAACAGCCTTATGAAGCAGTGGGGCGAGATGAACAAGATGATGGGCCGCATGCGCACGATGGCCAATCAGGCACAGGCTGGTGGCAAGAAGGGCAAAAAGGGTAAGAAGGGCAAAAAGATGCGCATGCCCAATATTCCCGGTCTGGATGCCATGGGCTTGGGCGGCATGGGCGGCCTGGGAACAGGTGGTCCTAAGTCCGATATGGACCTGCTGCGCCAGATGGAAGCGCAGATGCGCAATAAAAAGTAGCGACTGGTTAGCCGATTGCAGCGAAGGCCGCCTGGATGGTATTCCAGGCGGCCTTCGCCGTTAGTTCGTCGTTTGTTTGCGCGCGTGGAAGTGCGTTCGCGCCAGGGTATTTGCCGCTAGTGGCAGCTGCAGCCCTCATGTCCATCATGGTCGTGGTGGCCGTGGCAGCCACAGGATTTGCCGTGCTCATGGGCGTGCTCGTGGTCATGGCCGTGGCAGCCGCACGTGGCCTCGCCGTTCTGTGCGAGCGTGCCGGCGATAAGGGCCTCGACGCAAGCGTCGCAACTGCCCTGGGCTCCCGCATAGACGGTGATGCCCGCCTGGGCGAGCGCGTTGATAGCGCCACCGCCGATGCCGCCGCAGATGAGCGTGTCGACGCCGCCGTTGGCGAGCAGACCCGCCAGCGCGCCATGACCGGTGCCACCGGTGCCTACGACCTGCTCGTTAAGCACCTTGCCGTCCTGGATGTCGTAGATCTTGAACTGCTCGCTGCGGCCAAAGTGCATAAAGATGTTGCCGTTGTCGTACGTCGTTGCCACCCTCATGGTGCCGACCTCCTTTGCTGGCCATGCGGCCATCGTCGTGGTGATAGGGGAGTACGCGATATTTCCGCCCTCGATTACGAGCGCCCGTCCATTGACCAGCGCGTTTGCCACTTTGCGATGCGCGCGACTGCAGATTGCCGCCACGGTGGCGCGGGCAATGCCCATGTGCTGGGCGACAGCCTCCTGATTGAGGCCTTCCAGGTCGCAGAGGCGCAGCACCTCGAGCTCGTCGACTGTCATGTCGATGGCGTCTCCGCTGGCAAGGCCATCGGGGGTAAAACCGCGATATTCGGGAATGATTCCAACGCGGCGCAATTTTTCGCGTCTTCCTGCCATACACACTCCAAATCTGACATATGTCAACAATAGGATAGCGCGCATATGGAAGCGTGCAAGGCATTTCTGGCATATGTCAGAAAACGGCAAACCTGTTGCGCGTGTGTGTGCGGAGCCGTGCTGCCGTGCATTGCGTGTGCCGGCCCAAGTGTCCAATCCGACACTCGCGCGCCTGGGCTACAATAAAAATCGCTTATAGGCGACTGACAGGAGGGTCAATGAGCAAAGCTGATCAACAGTTTGTAACCATGTGCCGCGATATTCTGGACCATGGCACCACCACCGAGGGCCAAAAGGTTCGTCCGGTGTGGGAGGACGGCACCCCTGCCTATACCATTAAAAACTTTGGCGTCACGGCCCGCTACGACCTGCGTGAGGAGTTCCCGGCGCTTACCCTGCGTCGTACGGCGCTTAAGTCCGCCATGGACGAGATCCTGTGGATCTATCAAAAGAAGTCCAATAACGTCCATGACCTCAATAGCCATATTTGGGACGAGTGGGCTGATGAGACCGGCTCCATCGGCAAGGCCTACGGATACCAGATTGGCCAGAAGAGCCATTATGCCGAGGGCGATTTTGACCAGATGGACCGCGTGCTGTACGACCTTAAGCACACGCCGTACAGCCGCCGCATCATGACCAACACTTACGTGTTTAGCGATCTTTCCGAGATGCACCTGTATCCGTGCGCCTACAGCGTGACCTATAACGTCACGCAGCGCCCGCAGGACGACAAGCCGACGCTCAACATGATTCTCAACCAGCGCAGTCAGGACATCTTGGCCGCGAACAACTGGAACGTGTGCCAGTACGCCATTTTGCTGATGATGGTCGCGCAGTCGGTCGATATGATTCCCGGTGAGCTGCTTCATGTGATTGCCGATGCCCACATTTACGACCGTCATGTCGATATCGTCCGCGAACTTATCGAGCGTCCGCAGTTTGCGGCGCCTAAGGTAACGCTCAACCCCGATGTGCATGACTTCTATGCGTTTACGACCGACGACCTGATCGTCGAGGGTTATGAGCACGGCCCGCAGGTCAAGAACATCCCCATTGCGGTGTAGGTGACGCGCATGACGTGTAAGCTTTCTGCCATTGTCGCCGTGTGCGATGACTGGGGCATTGGGTGCGAGGGCGACATGGTGGTGTCCAATCGCGCCGACATGCGCCATTTTGTGGCGTGCACCAAAGGGTGCCCGGTTATTATGGGACGCAAGACCCTGCTGAGTTTTCCCGGTGGGCGTCCGCTCAAGAACCGCCGCAATATCGTGCTCACGCGTGACGAGAGCTTTGCTGCCGAGGGCGTCGACGTGGTGCATAGCGTCGACGAAGCGCTCGCCGTGGTTGCCGATGAGCCCGTTGCGTGGGTGATCGGCGGTGGCGAGGTGTATCGTCAGTTTTTGCCGTGCTGCGTGGAGGCCGAGGTCACGCATAACCACTGCGTCCATCCCGTGGACACGTACTTTCCCGACTTGGACGCCGATCCCGCGTGGGAGATTGCGCGGCGTGGCGGGGTTGCCACGATTGCCTCGGGCGAGGGTGACGAGGGTCTCGATTATGAGTTCGTGACGTATCGTCGCGTTGAGGCATAAATCGCCTGGCGTGAACGGTATCATCGGGTTGATTGAATGCATGGGGCGGCGCTTAGCGTCGCCTCGTTTGGTATAGATGTGCTGTAAAGAAGGGTGCGGGCTGGCTGCTATGACTGATGCCGTTGAGGTGCTGCGAATCGATTCGCTCGAGGACGAGCGGCTCGATGCCTACGTGCGACTGACCGAGCGTGAGCTTCGCTGCGTGCTGGAGCCGCAGAAGGGCATTTTTATCGCCGAGAGCGCCAAGGTCATCGAGCGTGCGGTTCGCGCCGGATACGAGCCGGTGAGCTTTCTTTTGGGCGAACGCTGGCTCGATCAGATGATGCCGCTGTTTGAGCGCCTGGTTGTGCGCGAGGGCGCGGGTCCGGTTCCTGTGTTCGTTGCCTCCATGGAGCTCATGGAGCAGCTGACGGGTTTTAACGTGACGCGCGGTGCGCTCGCGGCATTCCGTCGTCCACGCCAGATTCCGGTAGCCGAGTTCTTGAGTGGCGTCGTCGAGGCGGCGGGTGAGCGCCCGGTGCGCGTGTGCGTGCTCGAGGGCATTGTCGACCACACCAATGTCGGCGCGATTTTCCGCTCGGCGGCTGCGCTGAACGTCGATGGCATTTTGGTGAGCCCCACTTGCTGTGACCCGCTGTACCGTCGCTCGGCCCGCGTGAGCATGGGCACGGTGTTCCAGGTGCCCTGGACGCGCATTGGCAGCGAGGCGCGCGTATGGCCGCATGATGGGCTGGCGCCGCTGCACGATGCCGGCTTTTCGTGTGCCGCCATGGCGTTGACGGATGATTCGGTGTCGCTGGACGATCCCGTGCTGCAGGAGATTGACCGCCTAGCGATCTTTATGGGTACCGAGGGTGCCGGCTTGGGCACCAAGACCATTGCCGGCTGCGACCGAGCCGTGCGCATTCCGATGGCGCACGGGGTCGATTCACTCAACGTTGCCGCTGCGAGTGCCGTCGCCTTTTGGCAACTGTGCCCGCATGTGAGCAACGAGTACCACTACCAGCCGGGGCTGTATCACTAGGCAGATATTTCGCACCGGGCTCTGGTTCGGGACGTTTCGGCCGACGTCGGTCGGTGCTAAGCTGGTTTTGGCTTTCGTCTTAAAGTGCCGTTTTGTTGTTTGACGTACGCTGGTGGGGAGGGCGTGTGGCTAAGAAATCTACGGCTATCGATGTAACGCAGGGCGTTATTTGGCAGCAGCTGCTGTCGCTGTGCGTCCCCATCTTCTTTAGTTCGTTCTTTCAGCAGGCATACACGCTTATCGGTACCTATATCGTCGGTCAGTTTGGCGGCAAGCTCGCGCTGGGTGGCATTCAGGCCACGATGGTGCTTACGGAGCTCTGCATTGGTTTTTGCGTCGGTGTTGGTGCTGGATGTGCCGTTATTACCGGCCAGTTTTTTGGTCAGCACGATGACGAGCGCTTGAGCCGATCGGTCCATACGGCCATGACGCTCGCGCTGGTGGGCGGCATTGTCATTTCCATTCTGGGCATGGTGTTTGTCGAGCCGATGCTTGTGCTGATGAATACACCGCATGAGCTGCTGGCCGAGGGTGTGGCGTATGCCCGTTGCTACTTTGCCGCCATGTTTGCGGCGCTGCTGCTCAATATGGGGACGGCGTTGTTGCGCGCCGTGGGCGACACGCGCGGTCCGGCGGTCATTATTGCCTCCGGCTGCTTCGTCAACGTGGCGCTCGACATTCTCTTTGTCGCCGTGCTGCACATGGAAGCGCTGGGCTGCGGCATCGCGGTGGCGCTGACTATCTGCACCAATGCCACGATGATTGTGATCCGCATGATGCGCGCTCCGGGGGCGTGGCGGTTGTCGCTATCCAAACTCGGTATCGATCGCGGCATTTGCAAGAGCATGCTTTCGTGCGGTTTGCCGCTGGGCGTTCAGTCTGCGGCGTATTCGATCTCCAACGTTTTGATTCAGGTGTCGGTCAACTCGTTTGGAGCCGATGTCACGACCGCTTGGGGTCTTTCCGGTCGCCTGGACGGCATTATCTGGATGGTGACCGAGGCGCTTGGTGTGTCGATTACTACGTTCTCGGCGCAGAACTTTGGTGCGCGCAATTACGATCGCATGCGAAAGGGATACCACACGTCGCTCGTGCTTTCATTTGTGCTTATCGGTGGCCTGTCTGCCGTGCTGCTGGTATTCTCGGGCCCGCTTTCGCGTCTGTTTATCGACGATGCCGCAATTTCGGCCTACACCACGACGATCCTTCATTTCATTGCACCGTTCTACGCGATCTTCTCGATTATCGAAAACGCGTCCGGCTCCATCCGCGGCGCTGGCGTGAGCTTCCAGCCTATGATGCTCACGATATTCGGCACGGTCGTGCTCCGCGTGGCGTGGGTGTTCGCGATTATGCCGCTCGACCCCTCGCTCGAGCATCTGCTGCTGGTCTACCCCGTAACCTGGGTAATAACCGCCACGATGTTCACCATCTACCACCACAGCGGCAACTGGCTAGGCCGCGCCACTGCCTAATGATCCCTGGGGGGACGGAGGAAAACGGCTCATTGCTCTCCGTCGTGATGTCGATGATCCGTTTCCCTTCGTCCCCTTCGGATCAATTAGTATTCGATGCCTTGGCGGGCCAGGAGGCCTTCGTCGAAGTAGTGTTTGACGAGGCGCATTTCGGTGACCAGGTCGGCGAGGTCCGCGATGGGCAGCAGGCCGCGGCCGGTCAGTATGAGCTCTGTGGTGTCGGGTTTCATCGCGATCAGTTCCTCGACATCCTCGCGCGTCACGAAGCCGCGGCGCATGGCCTCGCCGAGTTCGTCCAAAATCAGAACGTCGACCTGTGAGATCTGCTCGCGTGCGAGCTCCATGATCTGTGCGGCGCAAGCCTCGGGCGTGTCGCGGTCGGCCTGTACAATTCGTAGCCCTAGGCGTGGTGCCGCATCATGCTCGGCGCAGTGCAGCTTCTTGGCAAACTGAAGCATGAGCACGTTAAGTCCATAGCCCGTGGCGCGCAGCGCGAGCCCCAGCGCAGCCGTCGTCTTGCCCTTGCCGTCGCCCGTATAGATCTGAACCTTGCCGACTTCGAGTGATGCCATCTCTATCCTTTCGTGCCCGGCGTCGGTTTATCGCCGGCCGGGTTGGGTATTCTAGTTAGCATTATCAACCCCAGTAGATGGAGTTCAAGCAGATGGAGATGGATGACAACAAACGTAGACGGAATATGATCCTCTACGTGCTCATCGCCTTCGTCGTCTACCTCGTGCTCTCGACCGTTCTGTTCCCCAACATCGGTCACACGCAGCAGATTACGAAGACCGATTACTCGACGTTTGTCAAAGCGCTCGATAAGAAGAGTGTGGACAAGGTCGAGTACAACACGGACGATTACTCGATTTATTACACCAAGAAGGGCGAGGACGAGAACATCGCCTATAAGACGACCGGTGTGCCGAACGATGCGGGCTTTACCGATCGCGTGCTTGAGTCTGGCGCTTCGCTTGAGTCGGTCGTTCCCGATAAAAACTCGGGTTTGATGACCTACTACCTGCTCACGCTCATTCTTCCCATGGCGATTTTCTTCCTCATCGGTTGGTGGCTCAACCGCCGCATGAAGAAGGCCATGGGTGACGACGGTCCGTCGATGAACTTTGGCGGCGGCGGTTTTGGCGGCGGTGGACTGGGTAAGTCCGGCGCACGCGTGATCGCCTCCAAGGACGTGGGCGTGACCTTTAAGGACGTCGCCGGCCAGGAGGAGGCCAAGGAGTCCCTCAAGGAGGTCGTCGACTTTCTGGAGAAGCCGCAGCGCTACGAGGAGATCGGCGCCAAGCTGCCGCGCGGCGCTCTTCTTGTGGGCCCTCCGGGCACTGGTAAGACCCTGCTTGCCAAGGCTGTGGCCGGCGAGGCGGGCGTGCCGTTCTTTAGCATTTCGGGCTCTGAGTTCGTTGAGATGTTTGTTGGTCGCGGCGCTGCTAAGGTGCGTGACCTGTTTAAGCAGGCCAAGGAAAAGGCCCCTTGTATCGTCTTTATCGATGAGATCGATACCATCGGTAAGAAGCGCGATGGCGGCGGCTTTAGCGGCAACGACGAGCGCGAGCAGACGCTCAATCAGTTGCTGACCGAGATGGACGGCTTCGATAACCACAAGGGTATCGTTGTCCTTGCCGCAACCAACCGCCCCGACAGTCTCGATCCCGCTCTACTGCGCCCCGGCCGTTTTGACCGCCGCATTCCCGTCGAGCTGCCCGACCTGACCGGCCGTAAGAACATCCTCGAGCTCCACGCCAAGAGTGTGAAGACCGAGCCGCCGATCGATTTGACCGCGATTGCCCGCGCCACGCCCGGTGCCTCGGGCGCCGACCTGGCCAACATCATCAACGAAGGCGCCCTGCGTGCCGTCCGCGAGGGCCGTAAGCGCGCCACGCAGGACGATTTTGAGGAGTCGGTGGAGGTTGTCATCGCTGGCCAGCAGCGTAAGTCGACGGTGCTTTCCGATCACGAGAAGCAGGTCGTTTCTTACCACGAGATTGGCCATGCTATTGTTGCCGCTCGCCAGAAGGGCTCTGCACCGGTCACCAAGATCACCATCGTGCCGCGCACGAGCGGTGCTCTTGGCTATACCATGCAGGTCGAGGAGGACGAGCGCTTCCTGACGACACGCCAGGAGGTCTTGGACAAGCTTGCCGTCTACTGCGGCGGCCGTGCGGCCGAGGAACTCATCTTTGGCGAGATGACGACCGGTGCCGCCAACGATATCGAACAGGCCACCAAGCTCGCCCGCAACATGGTGACGCGCTTTGGTATGTCCGACGAGTTTGGCATGATGGCACTCGGTACCGTGCAGAATGCGTACCTCAACCAGGATACTTCGCTCACCTGCGCCCCTGGTACGGCCGAGCGTGTGGACGCGATTGTCGCTAAGCTGATCGAGGACGCGCACGATCGCGCCCTGCAGATCCTCAAGGAGAACAAGTTCAAGCTCCATGAGCTGGCTCGTTATCTGTACAAGAAGGAGACCATCACGGGTGAGGAGTTCATGAACCTCCTCACGCGCGAGAATCCGCTGATGCCCAAGCAACAGTAAAGCCGCGGTCGAGCCAGTAAACGCCGACGCCCCATTTGAGCAGCTTTCTCAAATGGGGCGTTTTGCTTGAGAGGGATGGAAATGAAGATCGTGGTGAGCGCCTGTTTGATGGGCGAGAGCTACAAGTATAACGGGCTCGATAACTATCATCGCGAGTTGGTCGAGGTCTGCGAGCGTACAGGGACTGAGGTCCTCTTGGTGTGCCCTGAGGTCTTTGGGGGCCTGCCCACGCCGCGCAAGCCATCCGAGATTGTGGACGGTGAGGTCCGTACCTGCGAGGGTGTCTCTGTCGATCGCGAGTTTCGCCTAGGTGCCCAGCGTGCGCTCGATATGTGCGAGCATTTTGGCGGCCCGTCCGAGATCGCTGCGTGCGTCCTTCAGGACCGCAGCCCCTCGTGTGGCGCGGGTCACATCTACGACGGCACCTTTAGCGGTACGCTCACCGCGGGCAACGGTATTTTTGTCGATCTGCTGCTGTGTCACGGGTACCGTGTGATTCCGGCTAGCGAGTTCGATCCCAGCATGCTGGAACATTGTCCACAGCACTCGAACCCAACACTTCCTCACGGGTGACCGTTTTGGCATCATCCGTGAATTTGATATTGAGTACGACCCGGTCATCAAAGACGTAGACCGAGTTGACAGGCGCCGTACCCAGGCAGCCCCTCCCCGCGGCCCTCGCGCGGGAATGCACACACGGCCTTCCCGTCTCTTGCGCCCCTCCCGGAACTGTCCACATCAGTGTAGCCAATCCAGTCCGCCAAGGGCTGCAGCCCGGACAACGCGGCGATGGAGGGCTTCTTCGGCCTGCTCAAGAAGGAGTTCTGGCACGGCAGGGACTGGTCGGACTGGACCCCTGCCCGCTTCATCGAGGAGCTCGGAGGCTGGATCGGTCGATACAATACGGAGAGGCGCAGCGATGTGCTCGGTGGCCGCACGCCGGCCGAGTTCCGCTCCGCACTGGGAAGGGCCGCGTAGCGGCCCAAGAAATCGTCCGCAGTCCCCATTCTTGCCCCTTTGGGACAGCTTCTTGTTGGGGCGTGCCTGCCCCAAACCCTGC
>CAJMMA010000029.1 GCA_905214435.1 uncultured bacterium | reverse complement strand
GCAATGAGTAGATGTGCTCCGGCATGCGCGTGTGGCTAGAACATGCAGAGCGCTATGACGAGGACCCGCTACCGTTGAGGAAGCATGGGAGATAACGACCGCGGGCCCCAAGTCAACAGGAGGTGCCGGGGGCATAAACTGTCCCCGGCTCAACAAAATCGAGGAATGGGACTAGTCAATCTTGTTGTTGGTCAGACCGGCGCGGAACACGGTGGCGTCGCCATCGGCCTGGCTCGGATCGTAGAGGTTCAGGGCAGCCACATACATGGCGGCAGCGGTGACCAGGTCGTCCTTGTAGGTGACCTCGTTGGGAGCGTGAGCCTGAGACTCGGCACCCGGGCCAAAGCCAACGCAGGGGATGCCATAGCGGCCCTGGATGGAAACGCAGTTCGTGGAGAAGGTCCACTTGTCGCACAGCGGACGACCGGTGCGCTTGTCCATGCTGGGCTCGCAGCCGATGCGCTCGTCACCGAACATGGCCTTGTGGGCGTCGACGAGGGCCTTGACGTGCGGAGCGGTCTCCTTGTTGATCCACGTGGGGAAGTAAGCCTCGGTCTCGTAAACCTCGCCGGTCCAGGACGGACGGTCGTACATGTACATGGAGACCTTCACGTCGTCGCCGTACTTCTTGGCGGCCGGCAGGTTGCGGATCTCGTCCAGGCAGGACTCCCAGGTCTCGCCGGCGGTCATGCGACGGTCGATGGAGATGGCGCAGGAGTCAGCGACAGCGCAGCGGCTGGGGCTGGTGTAGAAGATCTGGCTGACGGTGCAGGTGCCGCGGCCCAGGAAGCGGGCGTCCTCGAAGTGCTCGGGGTTGTACTTGGGGTCGAGCATCTTGACGAGGCCCTTGATGTCGGTCGACTCGTCGCAGCCGTTGTTGTTGAGGGCGCGGACGTCGGCGATGATGTCGGCCATCTTGTAGATGGCGTTGTCGCCGCGGTCGGGAGCGGAGCCGTGGCAGGAGGTACCGTGAACGTCAACGCGGATCTCCATGCGGCCGCGGTGACCGCGATAGATGCCGCCGTCGGTGGGCTCGGTGGAAATGACGAACTCGGGCTTAATGCCGTCCTTGTTGTAGATGTACTGCCAGCACATACCGTCGCAGTCCTCTTCCTGGACGGTGCCGACGACCATGATCTTGTAGCCCTCGGGGATGAGGCCCATGTCCTTCATCATCTTGGCAGCGTAGGTAGCGGAAGCCATGCCGCCCTCCTGGTCGGAGCCGCCGCGGCCGTAGATGATCTCGTCGGTCTCGTAGCCCTCATAGGGATCGGCATCCCAGTTCTCGATGTTGCCGATGCCGACGGTGTCGATGTGGGAGTCGATGGCGATGATCTTGTCGCCCTCTCCCATAAAGCCCATGACGTTGCCCAGGCCGTCGACCTTGACCTCGTCATAGCCAAGGTTCTCCATCTCGGCCTTGATGCAGGCGACAACCTCACCCTCCTCGCAGGACTCAGAGGGGTGGGAGATCATGGCGCGCAGGAAGCGAGTCATATCAGCACGATGGGACTCAGCCGCAGCCTTAATGGCATCAAAATCGAGTTCTTTAGTCATAACAGTCAACCTTTCTACAAGGGTTTACCTACAGGTAGATATTTCAGATAGATCACTTGTGCCAAGCGGCGTGAGGTTGAGCACCCCACAAGCAAGTAACCATAGGAGGCGGACGGAGGACTTTACTCCGTCGCGAGTTCCGCACGAGCCGGAGAGCACTTAATGTGCTCTCCGTGCGAGCAGGACTGTCCGAGCAGGGAGTAAAGTCCTCCGGCTGCCTCCGGACAGGTCAGTCTGCTAGCAGGTCGGATACTCGCCCTCCCAGACGATGCGACGGTACTGATCCGGATCGGTGTCGCCCTCGGTGGAGAAGCAAAGCACGGAGCTCGTCTTGTCCAGGCCGATGAGTTCCTTGAGCTCGGCGTACTCGGGATCGAGCATGAGGGTCTCGACCAGGCCGGTGGTCACAGCGCCGGACTCGCCGGAGATGACGCGCGGGTCGCCCTTCTCGGGAGCGCCCAGGGTGCGCATGCCGCGAGCGGTGACCCAGTCGGGACAGGACACGAAGGCGGTGGTGTGGTTGCGCAGGATATCCCAGCCCAGAATGTTGGGCTCGCCGCAGCACAGACCGGCCATGATGGAGGGCATGTCACCGTCCACGATGCGCGGATCGCCGTCGCCGGCGGCAGCGCCCTTGTACAGGCAGGCGGCAGGTGCGCACTCAACCACGACGAAGGTGGGAGGGTTATCGGGATACAGGTTGGTAAAGTAGCCCACCACGGCGCCGGCGAGCGAACCCACGCCAGCCTGGACAAACACGTGCGTCGGGCGGTTGATGGCCATCTCGCGCAGCTGCTCGGCAGCCTCGGAAGCCATGGTGCCGTAGCCCTCCATGATCCAAGACGGGATCTTCTCGTAGCCCTCCCAGGCGGTGTCCTGAACGATAACACCGCGCTCGCAAGCGTCGGCCTCGGCGGCGGCCATGCGCACGCACTCGTCGTAGTTGACCTCTTCGATGGTCACCGTGGCGCCCTCGGCGGCGATGTTATCGAAACGAGGCTTGGTGGAACCCTTAGGCATGTGCACGACGGCCTTCTGGCCCAGCTTGTTGGCAGCCCATGCCACGCCGCGGCCATGGTTGCCGTCGGTGGCGGTAAAGAAGGTAGCCTGGCCAAAATCCTCAGCCAGCTGATCGGAGGTCAGGTAATCGAAGGTGCAGTCGGCAACGTCCTTGCCGGTCTCGTCGGCAATGTAGTTGGCCATGGCAAACGAGCCGCCCAGGACCTTAAAGGCGTTGAGGCCAAAGCGATAGCTCTCGTCCTTAACGCACAGGTTGGACAGGCCCAGGCGCGCGGCCTGACCGTCCAGGCGGGCAAGCGGAGTGACGGTATATTGAGGGAACGACTGGTGGAAGGCGCGGGCCTTCTTCACGTGGTCGAGGCTCATGATTCCCAAGTGCTTATCATCGCTCTTGGGCATCGTGTTGCCCGCCCACTGGATCTTATCGGCCATACGGTGAACTCCTTAAGTCCTCTCTTGCCGGCCCCCGCATACGCGTTTCAGCCCGATCCCATTCACACGGCTGAACTTTTATGTGGATGCCAAACAAAAAGTTTGTTAGCAATGTTCTATCACACTTTTTGATTGGATAACCTAACAAATTGTTTGTTGCCGCAATCGGTACCTTTTCGCCGCCGAACGGTCACATAACGCAGCAACGCTTTCGTTATTTGCGAACAAGTGTGGTTTATGGCAAAGTGTGCCCAAACTAATTTTTAGGAAGGCACCCATGACCCCCGCACAGATTGAGTTTTACAAGCGCCTTGCACACGGTCTGGCGCTCCAATTTGGCCCCAACTGCGAAGTCGTCGTCCACGATCTGGAGACCGAGGACGTGGACCACTCCATCGTAGTGATCGAAAATGGCCACGTCAGCGGGCGCAAACTGGGTGACGGCCCCAGCCATATCGTGTTTGAGTCCATGCACGAGGGCACCACCGACGTACACGACCGCGAGCCGTACCTCACTAAAACCACCGATGGCAAGCTGCTCAAGTCCTCGACCATCTTTATCCGCAACGACGAAGGCAAGCCCGTCGGCATTTTG
This sequence comes from uncultured bacterium, assembly GCA_905214435.1. Classification (GTDB taxonomy): domain Bacteria; phylum Actinomycetota; class Coriobacteriia; order Coriobacteriales; family Coriobacteriaceae; genus Collinsella. Next base: position 20,771 of record CAJMMA010000029.1, on the reverse strand, counting down.
GGCATCAACTTTGACATTACGCTCATGAAGGCTTTTGAGCGCTCGCTCGATGCCTTTACCGGCACCGGCGGCACGGGCTACACCGAGCCCGAGCCCATTACCAAGAACATCGGCGACCTGCTCGAGGACCTGCTGCACGAGTGCGAGCAGTTTGTGGGCAAGCCCGCGGCGCTCATGACCAAAGACGAGCGCATTCGTGCCATCGGCTACCTCGACCGTCGCGGCGCCTTCCTCATTTCCAAGTCGAGCGAGCGCGCCTGCGAGTTCTTTGGCATCTCCAAATACAGCTTCTATAGCTACCTCAATGAGGCCAAGGCGGCAGCAGGCGACAAGTAGGCACTCACCTGGATTGCCCCTCCCCTTTTGGGCGCGAGTTCTGGAAAGCATGAATCCAAGACCGAGCCGCTTGGAAAGTTCCATATAATCGATGTCATTAGTATTTCGAAAGGGTGGAACAGAATGGCGTTGAGCAAGGCATCATGCACCGGTCGCGGATTGATTCCGGCAATTGGTGGACATGTGCACCGCATGTTCGATGAGGGTGAAGACGACCTGTTTTCGCTGAGCCTTGACGACGTGATGGATGATCGCCCGTGGACCGCCGACGAACTCATGGGCGGTGGGGCTCGCCCGTCAAGCCCCAATCCCGCACTTGCGCCTAAGCCCGCGGCTGCGCCGACTCCTGCGCAGCCGCCTGTTTCGACGCCCGCATCTACGCCCGCACCCATTTCGGCGCCCGCGCCCGCTCCCCACCCCGCAAGCGACCCGTCCGAGACGGCGGCATTTCTCGCCGCAGCGACGCAGGGCAAATCGGCCGACAGCACCGTTATGTACAGCGCCCAGCAGTTGCCTGTTCCTGCGGCACGCAAGCCTCCGATCACAAGGCTCGATGAGCCCGTTGCCCATCAGGTTGCCTACGATTCCTGGGCTGCAGCCGATCTGGATGAGACCTCTACCGACATGCCGGCGCTCGACGTTCCAGTTAACCCGCTTTTTGCCGCCAACACGAGCGCCGCGGACTATGAGGGCGGTGCGGCATATTCCGATTATTCCGATGGCTATACTGGCACCGATCGCATCGAGACCGAGGATTATGGCACCGCATCGAGCGATTATCTCAACGATCCGTACGCTGCCACGCCTGCACCGGAATATGACCCGGAGGCCGCGTCCGCGCCGGCGTATACCAAAAGCACGGGCGAAGAGCGCTTCGCCGATTATTACGCCGAGGAAAAGGCGCTGCGTTTCTCGGAATTTCCGCAGGCAGTCAAGGTTGCCTTTATCGCCATTGTCATTGCCCTGCTCGGCGTCATTGCGTTTGAGGGATTCCATCTGTTCTCCGGCCCCACCCAAGCGGAGTCGGAGACCCAGCAAAAAGAGGACGATAACAAGTATCTGGACATCAACACCCTCAAGGGCGACCCCAACGACGGAGACGACGAGTAGCGAGAGCTGAAGGCGGCCGCAGGATCCCGCATCCAGCACCGGCTTCTAAGTGCTGTTTTGTCATCCAGCTACACTTTTCCGAAGTTTTAAGGTGCCTATTTCGACACTTTTCCGTACTTTTACACGGCTGATTTCGACACTTTTCCGGATGAAAGCCGAATAATCACTTGGGAAACCAACGCCGTTCACGCGTCATTTCGCAGGCGGCGCTTGATTTCTGTCCGTACACGTTGATAGACTTCCTCTTGCCCGCAAGGAGCGGGCGCATTTTATCCAGAGTCGGGGTAGAGAGTTGGCTCCACGATCCCGACGCCAACCGGCCAAGAGGCACGGTGGCCCTGCCAACATCGATGAAAGGAGTCCGTATGGACAATTTCTCCGTGCGCAGCGAGCGTAACTTCCACAACCTGATCGTCAAACCGAATCACATGCATCTTCTGGATAAGCCAAATGGCTACGCCTCGGCCATGATCAAGAGCAGCCTCTCCCACCAGATGCGCTTTACGGTACAGAAGCTCGAGGAAAAGCTCTGTGCTGCTGGCAATCCGCATGTGTTGCAGATCAAGCCACTCGGAGACGACTCGCGTGAGCCATCTAGCTGGAAGCTCTTTGCCGACGGCGCGTGCATCGCGGACGGCTCGGTCGACTTTGCCCGCAAGTATTTCTGCGAGAGCGCCGAGGTGTTCCTGGATCTGTGTCGCGATGCCGTCGACGCAGCCGAGCTACGCCAGTGGAGTCAGAGGGAGTACGAGCTGCTGAGCGTGGCGCGCGGGATCGCGGGGGCGTAGGCAGACAGACCAGACAGCTCGTCATACTGGTTGACGCTTCGATTCAAACAGCGGGGCGGGCTCGCGCTTACAGCCCCGCCATGCCAAACCGAATGGCGTTCTCAAAAGGCCTACCCCCTCCGCCTTCAGCTTTAGCAGCAGGTCGCCCAGCTCGGGGCACTTGCTGGAAAGGCGCGTCTGAGCTCGCTCGCCCATCCCCCACCGTTGACGGACCTCCTGGGCGCGCGGGCTCACGCGGTAGTCCCCGTCCATCATCTGCTTGAGCAGCTTGGCGGTCACGCGCGCATCGGCTAGGGCGCTGTGGGCGTGACCCGTCGACTCGTCGAACTCGATGCCAAACCACGTCGCTGCGTCACTCAAAGAGACGCACCCGTGGCTGCTCATGTCCATGATCGAGGTGTAAAACGCCTGCAGGTCGGCCCAGTCCGTAGGAAATGCGGAAAGATCGATGTGCTTTGCTTGGCACTCGATCAAAAGCTGTCGACGATCCGCCCCGCTCCAACAGACCACCTGGGCGGAGTAGCGCCCGATCCAATCGCTGAGCCTTTTGATCACCATGTCGAGCGGATCGGCCATCGCGGTGCCCACGGCCGATATCCCTGTGAGCTCGCGGACGGGGAACGCAACGCCTTCGGTAAATTCCGTCTGTACAAACTGCGAGAACTCGCCCATAACGTTGCCGTGGTAATCGAGCTTGACGGCGCCGGCCTCGATAATCTCATTGCACAGTCCACGGCGCTGACGCTGCTTTGGCACCGGCGCAAACTCAAAGTCCAGCACGATCTGGCGCGCAAAGTTCGTCGTATCGATAGCCGAGACACCCGGCATCTTTTCAGCTGACACGGTTAGGGCCTTTCTCCGTTGCCTGCCGCTTGCTACATAGGCGGCTACATTGCCGTAAAGATAGGCGCCCGTGCGGACATGAAATCGCACAGTGCAGCTTTCCGGCATCCTTGCGTAAAGCTGCGCTTTGAGATGGTCACGTCGCTGTTATTATCGAACATATATTCGTATTTATGGCTGCAGTTTGATAGACTGGTTATTGTTGACGGCAGTTCCATGTGCCGGGCAGCGCCCTCCATGCGACGGGAGGTGATGCCCATGACCGATCTGACTGATTTTGTGAAGCTCCTGACCGCTTTGGTCTCGCTCCTCACGGCGCCTATCGGACTTACCGAGGCACTCAAGCAGCATACGAAGCATAAAAAGAGGGGTCGACGCCGCTAAGGCGATGACCCCTTAATCCAAGCAACGGCGCTGCCCAGCTCTTCACTACTTGGGCTGCCGTCGACCTTATTTTACCCACGGGCACCGGGTTTACCAAATGGATTTTCGGTAAAGGAAGCACGGCACGCCCGCGGCACGCCCGCAAAAACACTACGCCCCAAGTGCCGCCACGGGGATCACCGCCACGCCGTCGTCGCGTGTGTAGGCAATGCTCCCCTTTCCAACCACGACCGGCAAAAACGCCGGCGCGGCATTCTGGGCGTCAGGATTGGAGAGCACTTTCCTCTCCAGCGCCTTGAGATTTCTCGCTCCATCGTCTGCTTTCGCATCGCTCAGCTTGACCTCGATGGCTCCTCAGCGCCCGTCGTGCTCAACGATCAGATCGACCTCAAGGCCCTTCTCATCTCGGAAATAATGGACACTGTTGTCGACACCGCCGTAGGTGGAAAGGAACACGCGCACGTCGCGCAAAACGAGGTTCTCAAAGAGCATCCCAAACGTTTGCATATCGCCAAGCAGCCGCTCAGGGGTAGCCCCCAGCAACGTCGCCGCAAGTAACGGGTCGCAGAAGTAGCGCTTGGGGCGCACGCGAACGCGGGCCTTCGAGCGCATGGGCGGCTCCCATCCGCACAGGTCCTCGGTCAGCTTGAGCCTGTTGAAGAGGTCCAGGTACGCAGCGATGGTCCTCTCGTCGGGACCCGCCTCGCCGTACGAGGCATCCTTCATGAGCGTCTTGTACGTGACAGCCTGGCTCTCGTTCATGGCAAGAGCTCGCAAAAGGCCGTGTGCAAGCTCGGGCGATCATGCGATATGCGAAATTACGCCATTCTCAATGCGGATTTTACGCTACTTTCAATGTAGTTTTTACGCCATTCTCATTGAAGGTTTTATGCTTGGCATCCTTAGCGCGACGCTCGCTCAACCCCTGACCACCGGATTGCCCGAATTCCGGGATGCTGCCTCCGCTCCAAACAAAAGGCCCCGACTCGCGATGAGCTGCCTCCCATTTCTTGAACATTAGAAATGGGAGGCTTTCCACCCCATGCCTCTATCGGAAACGGCATCCCGTCCTGAGCATCGAATCCGGGACGTAGTTTCCGCATGCGGCTTCGTTAGGAAAGCATGTTCTACTCTGAGCGCTCATTCCGGGGTGCAATTTCCGCCAGAGACGCCGCCGGGAAAGCACATCCCGGTTTGGAGCCGAAATCTGGGATGTAGTTTCCGCTTGAAGGGCGATCCGAAAAGCACGTCCCATTCCGAGTGGCAATTCCTGGTCACAGTTTCCGCAGATACAAGGCGACAGTCCGCCGCCCTTATCACATGCCTTCAAACATGCGATCCAGAAACACAAAACAGCAGATAGAATGCTCTTTTTCAAAAAAGTACACGTCCCTAAACTTACCAAGGTTTCATATCTAGCTACCGTTCACGGTCGCCGATTACCGCCCACCGATTCAAACAAGAAATATGTCGCCAAAAGCAGGTCATCTACCTGCATGGTTAGATTTTGGTCAGCTTTTGGTCAGCTGAGCGGCAAGTTCCAGCTGATACGTTTTTGCTACCCAAAAGGAGGCGGTAGCTCATGACCCATTGCAATGACCAGCTCATCGACCAACTGCTCACTCAAGCCGAACAAGAGGGGCGCTGTCTGATTCCCCCGAGCTCGGCGATCCGAAAAGCGCTCCTTCGGCGCACCGGCGGCACGGTTGTCTCGCCCATGCCGGGGTTGTTTGCGCGAAAAACGCGCTGGAATGAACTCAACCGAGCGCAACGCCATTGCGAAATCCTCCGCGCCCTTGCGATCATCCACCCCGATTGGACGTTCTGCTCGTTTTCGGCCGCCTGTCTGCTGGGGCTCGAGGTCTCGTGGCGACACCTGAATGTCGTGCATGTCTGCAGCGCCACCAAGCCGTCGGCTCGCCCGGGCGCGCATATTCAGCGGCATCAGATCGAGCCGGTCGGAGCAATCCGCCTGTCCGGCATATCGGTAACGCCGCCCATTCAAACGGTGACGGATTGTCTGTTGCAGACCGGTTTTGCCGACGGCATGCCCATTGCCGATTCGGCGATCTCAAAGCTCGGCCTTGCGCCGGAACAGCTGATGGAGGCCGTTGAGCAACGAGCGACTGCCCGCAATGGTCGCGCGATTCGCACCGCCCTCACAACGCTTCGATATGCCGACGCCCGCGCCGAGAGCGGCGGGGAATCGGTCGCCCGAGCCGTCATGATCGAGACCGGCTTTGCACCCGACCAACTTCAATACGAGCTGACGGATCCCTTCGATTCGACCGAAAGCATGCGAACGGATTTTGCCTGGGAGCGTCAAGCCAGGGAGCTCACGCTGGGCGAACTCGATGGGCTCATCAAATATACCGACCAGACCATGCTGGCCGGACGCACCACCGCCGAGGCGCTCGTTGCCGAACGACAGCGTGAGGCGCATCTATCGCTTTACGGTCATCCCTTGCTGCGCTTTACCATGAACGAAGTCCGTTCGGCAGGCATGTTCGCGAAAAAGCTGCAGACGGCAGGCATCCGGCAGACCGCGCTGCCGACATGGCTCAACGATATTGAGCTGTAGGGGCTACCGAGCTTATGCCCGCCTGCCTACCAAACCGGGACACGCTTTCCGGTTGGCAGCACCCGCGGAAACCATGTCCCAGACTGAGTGCTCAAAACGGGACGCGCTTTCCAGATGGCATGCCTAGCGGAAAGCGTATCCCGGAATCAAGGCCTAGAACGGGACACGCTTTCCGGTTGAACGCCCAGCGGAAATTACATCCCGGAATAGACGCTCAAACTGGGATACATTTTCCGCTGAGGGCCGATCCGGAAACCGTGTCCCACTCCGAGCGTCAATTCTGGGATGAACTTTCCGCCAGAGGGTTCAGCCGGAAACGGCATCCCACTCTGAAGCAAAATTCTGGGACGCAGTTTCCGGTTGAGGGCTGTTCCGGAAAGTGTGTCCCATTCCAGGCGCGGATTCCGGGACGCACTTTCCGTTTGAAGCTCCAACCGGAAAGCGCGTCCCACTCTGGAGCCGAATTCCGGGACACGCTTTCCGCCAGAGGCTCTACCGGAAAGCGCATCCCATTCTGAGCATCGATTCCGGGTCGCAGTTTCCGCCTGAGAGCCGATCCAGAAACTGCATCCCATTCTGAGCGCCAATTCCGGGACGCAGTTTCCGCTCCAAACAAAAGGCCCCGGCTCGCGATGGAGCTGGGGCCAAAGGCGCAGTATATACAGTTGGTTTTGAGCACGAACGGTCCGTCAGCAATGACCGTCCGCGCCCTACCCTAGCCGCGGTGACGGGCGCGGCTGTACGGGGTATCCACCATGGGCAGATCCGGACGCAGCTTGCCGTCGAATGCGCGATAGGCGTTCTGCACGGCGGGCGCCGTGGGGATCGTTGCAATCTCGCCGATGCCCTTGCCGCCGTATGCCACGGGCAGCAGCTCGTCCTTCTCCACGTAGATAGCGTGGATATCCGGAATCTCGGGTGCACGGAACAGTCCGAGCGTACCGTACCTTGCCTGGGGTACGCAGTCCTTAAGCGGCCAGTCCTCGGTAAGCGCATAGCCCATACCCATGAGCACGCCGCCTTCGATCTGACCCTGGATGGAGATGGGGTTGACCACCTTGCCGGAATCGTGCGCGGCATAGATCTCGCTCACGCGACCGTCGTCATCCAAAATGACCACATGCGTGGCAAAACCGTAGCAGATGTGGCTCTTGGGGTTGGGAACGTCGGCGCCCAGCTTGTCGGTCGGCTCCAGGTACACGTAGCCAAACTCGCATCCCTCGAGCGCCTTGATGGCGGTCGCGGGATCCTGAGGATGCATACCCTGGCCGGCGACGAGCTCCTGTGTGCGCAGCTGATAGGCGCGACCGTCGTCGTACTCGATCTTGACGCCATCACCATGGGCGTTCACAGGAGCATCGGGCGCAGGCTTGCCGGCCTCGACGCCAAGCATGGCATCGCGCAGCAGGAAGGCGGCGCCGCGCACGGCCTCGCCGGTCACGACCGTCTGACGCGAGCCAGACGTGGTGCCGGAGTCGGGAGCGTTCTCGGTAGAGCACTCGCCGTTGGCGATGCAGCTCAGCGGCAGACCGCACGCCTCGGCAACGTCCTGCAAAAAGACGGTGTTGCAGCCCTGGCCGATGTCGGACGTGGCGGCATAGACCACGGCGCGGCCATCCTCGACGCGAATCTTGCAGCGACCGGCATCGGGTAGACCCACGCCCACGCCGGCGTTCTTCATGGCGCAGGCAATACCGGCGTGTCCGGGATGCGCATAGTAGGCATCCTTGACCTCGAGCAGCGTCTCCTTAAGCGCCGTGGAGCAGTCGGCAATCTGGCCGTTGGGCAAAACTTCGCCCGGCTCGATGGCGTTTCGGTAACGAATCTCCCACGGATCCAGGCCAACCTTCTCTGCCAGCAGGTCGATCAGGCTCTCGAGCGCAAACTCGGACTGGCAAACGCCAAAGCCTCGGTACGCGCCGGCGGGCGGGTTGTTGGTGTAGTAGCCAAAGCCGCGAATGTCGGTGTTCTGGTACTTGTAGGGGCCGACGGCATGCGTACAGGCGCGCTCGAGCACCGGGCCGCACAGCGACGCGTAGGCGCCGGTGTCAAAGTTGATCTCGCAATCCAGGCCGGTAAAGTTGCCCTCGGCGTCGCAACCCAGCGTAAAGGTACCGTCCATGGCATGGCGCTTGGGATGGAAAGCGAGCGACTCGGCACGCGTGAGCTTGCACTTCACAGGACGCTGGAACTTATATGCGGCGAGCGCGGCCAGGTGCTGGACCGAAACGTCCTCCTTACCGCCAAAGCCGCCACCCACGAGCATGGTCTCGACGACCACACGCTCGGGTTCGCTATCCCAGCCAAACATGTGGGCGCACTCTTTGCGCGTATCGTAGGCACCCTGGTCGGTCGACTGCACCTTGACGCCGTTCTTGTACGGGAAGGCGACGGCGCACTCGGGCTCCAAGAAGGCATGCTCGGTAAAGGGCGTGGTAAAGCGCTCCGTCACGGTGAACGCGCTCTCTGCCAGCGCCTTGGCGGCGTCGCCGCGCGTCACGTGACGGCTCTGGCACACGTTGTCCTTGAGCTCCACCGTGTTGCCAAAGGCAAAGAAACTGTCGTGCAGGCGCGGGGCGTCGGCAGCCCTGGCCTCGACAATGTTACGCACGGGCTCCAGCGGCTCGTAATCGATCTTTACGAGCTTCTTGGCCTTCTCGAGCGTCGCCTCGTCCTCGGCAACCACCAGCACAATGGCATCGCCCACGCAGCGGGTGATATCGCCCTGGGCGATCATGACGTCCCAATCCTGGATAAGGTGGCCGACCTGGTTGACCGGCACATCCTCGGCGCGCAGGATGCCCACCACACCGGGCAGGGCCTCGGCCTTGGAGGTGTCGATGGAAAGCACACGGGCGCGCGGATACTTGGAGCGCACGGCGCTGGCATAGGTCAGGCCCGGCTGATCGAGCTCGTCGATGTCATCGGGGTACTTGCCCTCGCCGAGTACCTTCTTGCGCACGTCGATACGGAAGGCGCGCTTGCCCACGCCGTAGTCGTCGCCGCGCTCCAGATCCTCGTCGATCTGCTTTTCGCCGCGGAGCACCGCAGCGGCCAGCGAAATGCCCTCAATAATCTTCTTGTAGCCGGTGCAGCGGCAGACGTTGCCGCGGATGGCGTACTTGATCTGCTCCTCGGTGGGCTCGGGGTCCTCGGCGATCAGCGCCGCGCCTGCCATGACCATACCGGGGATGCAAAAACCGCACTGCACGGCGCCCACGGCGCCAAAGGCGTACACAAAGGCCTCGCGCACGTCCTCGGGCAGGCCCTCGACAGTCACGATGTTGCGGCCGGCGGCAAGGGCGGTGGTCAGCACGCAGGCCTTGACGGCCGCACCGTCCACATGAATGGTGCAGGTGCCGCAAGCACCCTCGGAGCAGCCGTCCTTGGCGGAATGGATGTGCAGGTCGTCGCGCAGGTAGCGCAGCAGCGGTTTGTTTTGGGTCGTCGTGTGCTCGACGCCGTTAACGGTAAAAGTGAATTCCTGTGCCATGGCGATTCCCTTCTACACGCCGGCGGCGATGCCGGTGCGGTCGTGGATGGCGCCATGCGGGCAAACGACGGCGCACATGCCGCACGACAGGCAGTCCGCACCGTCGATGTGGGCACAGTTGTCCTCGATGCGGATAGCGCCGGCAGGGCATTTTTTGGCGCACATGCCGCAACCGATGCAGCTCGTGTCGCAAATCTTGCGGGCGATGGCGCCCTTATCGGTGTTGTTGCAGCGCACCAGGATGTTCTGGTAGCCGGGAACAAAGGCAATCACGCGCTGCGGGCACGCCATGCCGCACAGGCCACAGCCCGTGCACTTGGAGCGGTCCACGCGGGCGATGCCATCAATCAGTGCAATGGCGCCGTGGGGACAGGCCGTGACACAGGCGCCACAGCCAATGCAGCCTTCGCTGCAGCGGGCGTCGCCGCCTGCGGAGGCGCAACCGCTTCCGCAGGCAACGTAGGCCACGTTATGTTGAATGGATTTGGCCATAAGAGACTCGCCTATTTCTTAAGGAGATACGGATAGCTGTCGCGCACGGCCTTGATGGTCAGGCGGACGGCCTCGGGCAGACCGGTGTTGACGGCATCGACCGAGACGGTGCGGACCGTGCCGGCGACGCGGACCTTAAAGTGGTCCTCGTCCACGGCCAGGAAGCCCTCGTTCTCGGAGTTCTCCATGTCCTGATCGCTCCAGAACAGGGTGAGCTTGTCCTTGTAGGGACGACCCTCCTGGTAGGGGCAGAACACGGCGCAGTTGCCGCACTCGTTGCACATGCCGTCGATGTGGACGACCTGATGCTTGGCCAGGCCCGGCACCTTAATTGCCACGTTGGCGCGGTTGGGGCACACATCGCAGCAGACCTCGCACACCGAGCCGCAGCCCAGGCAGCGGGTCTTGGTGCAGTTGCGCTTGTCGCGGCACAGCGATCCCTTGCGCTCGTAGCAGGTGTCCTCGCGGCCGGCCTGCTCGTTGCAGTCGGCGTACTTGTTAAAGTCCACGCCGGCAATGGCACGGGCGACCTCGGCGGCGTCGGCGATAGCCTCGACCACGGTAGCGGGACCGCGGCGGCAGTCACCGGCAGCCCAGACGCCCTCGACGCCGGTGGAGGTGGCGGCAAGGCGGCCGCGACGGTCGTGCTCGACGCCCGCGGCGTCGTACAGGCTGGCATCGATGCCCTCGCCCACGGCGCAGATCACCGTGGTGGCGGAAAGCTCGACGGTCTCGCCCGTGGCGACGGGGCTGCGACGGCCGCTTGCATCCGGCTCGCCAAGTTCCATGACGTCGCAGGTCAGCACGGCGCCGTTGAGCGCCTTGGGCGCCAGCAGCTCGCAGAACTCAACGCCGTCGGCAAGAGCAAGATCGAGCTCTTCCTCGTCGGCGGGCATCTGCTTCTTGGTGCGGCGATACACCAGGCGCACGTTCTTCACGCCAGCCAGGCGCTTGGCCACGCGAGCCGCGTCCATGGCGGTGTTGCCGGCGCCAATGACCACGACGTCCTCGCCCAGCTCGAGCTTCTCGCCCTTCTTGGCGGCCTCGAGGAACTCCAGCACGTCGAGCTCGGCGCCCTCGCCCAAGCCTGCAGAGCCGGGCATCCAGGCACCGGTGGCCACGACCACGTCAGTAAAGCCCTGGGCCTTGAGTTCGTCGATGGACTCCACGCGAGCGTTGAGCTGCACCTTGGCGCCAAAGGCCAGGCAGAGCTCGGCATCGTGGGAGATATCGTCGCTGGCGATACGGAACTCGGGGATCACGTGACGGACCACGCCGCCGAGCGAATCGCGGGCCTCGAAGATAGTGACGGGCACGCCGGCACGCGTCAGGAAGAACGCCGTCGCCAGACCGGCCGGGCCGCCGCCGATAACGGCAACGTTGCGCTCGGCGTCGTTGGCGATGGCTTGGGCGCGCAGCTTGGGCAGCACGGTGGTCATGGCCTCGCGGGCGGCCTTGAGCTTGCTGGCGCGGATCTGGGCGCCCTCGGGCTCGTAGAATGCACGCTCGCAGGCACGGCCGCAGGGATGCGGGCAGATGGTGCCGGTAATGAACGGCAGGGCGTTGCGCTCGATGATGATGTTGAGTGCGTCCTCGTAGCGGCCCTCGTCAACAGCCGCCAGATAGGCGGGAATATCCTGCTGGATGGGGCAGCTCGTGCGGCACGGCGTGGTAAAGCAATCGGAAAGCGGGCTCTTGCCGGCGACCTTGCGGTCGGGCAGCGGGCGCAGCGGCTTCTTGTAGAGCGGGTTGGTGAGCGAGTCGGTCTGGATCGCAGTCACGGCCTCGAGAGAGACGCCCGCGAACGGCTTGCCGTCCAGATCGCTAAACTCGCCGGCCATCTGGCTAAAGCGCTCGTAGCCACCGGGCTTGAGCACGTCGGTCGCCAGAGTAACGGGCCAAATGCCGGCATCGTACAGGGCGCGGATGTTGTAGACCGTGGCACCGCCGGAGTAGCTGATGCGCAGCTTGCCATCGAACTGCTCGGTAATGCGGCGGGCGGCCTCGATGGTCAGCGAGAACAGCGAACGGCCGGACATGTACATCTCGGTGGAAGGCAGCTCGTTCCTGGTCACGTCGACGGGGAACGTGTTGGTCAGCTTGACGCCAAACTCTAGGCCGCGCTCGGCGCACAGGGCAATCAGGCGCTCGAACATGGGCACGGCGTCGGCCCACTGCAGGTCCTCGCGGAAGTGCGTGTCATCGAAGACGATGTAGTCAAAGCCCAGCTCGTTCAGGCGCTGACGGGCAAACTCATAGCCCAGCAGCGTGGGGTTGCACTTGATGTAGGTGTTGAGGCCCTTCTCGGTGATCAGATAGGTCGCGATGCGCTCGATCTCCGCCGGCGGGCAGCCGTGCAGGGTAGACTCGGTGATGGAGTTGGAGACGCGCGCTGGGATGGACTCGACAAACGCGGCATCGACATGCTCAAACTTGTCCAGGTTGGCAAGCGCCCATGTGCGGCACTCGTTCCAAACCTCGGAGCCGCTGGCGTCCTTCATGCCCTCGATGTAGGCGTCGACCTTGGGGCTCTTAATACCCTCGAGGTCATAGCCCACGGACATGTTGAAGACAAAGCCGTCCGGGCTGCCCAGGCCGTACTCGCGAGCGATCAGGTGGCAGGCGAACCATGCCTTCACGTACTCGGCAAAGGCCTGCGGAACCTCGAGCTCGGTCGACCACTCGCAGTTGTAGCACTCGTCCTGCGCCACAATGCAGGGCTTGTTCACACACTTGGAGAGCTCCTCGCCGTCCATAACCTGGACGGTCTTGAGCTCAAAGAAGCGGGAACCGGCAACGTAGGATGCCACGATGTTCTGAGCCAGCTGCGTGTTGGGGCCGGCAGCCGGGCCAAACGGAGTCTCGATGCGCTCGTCAAAAATGGGAAGCGCGCCCTCCTGGTTGGTCGTGACCATCTTGCGCACGCCAAAGATGGCGTCCTGGGTCTTGTGCTCCTCGATGATCCAGTTCATCAGCTGCGAAAACGGGATCGGCCTCATGATGTCGCTCATAGTGAGCTCCTCTCTGTAACGCCCGGCGAGACCGCGCGGCGGGCGCAAATACGGCGTAGCGCTAGCACAGCGCCGGCGACCCCGCGGAGGTCGCCTATACGCGCGTCGGATGCGGCGAAACATCCGACGCGCGTGAATCTACTTGTAATTAGTACGTGCGATCGTTGAGCGTGCTCCAGAGCTTCTTGGACTCGGCCATGGTCCACGCGTTGATCTTGTCCTCATCAATGCCAACGAACTCGCGATCCTTGTACAGGACGCGGCCGTTGATGATGGTGGTGCGGCAGTTTTTGCCCATCATGCCAAAGAGCATGTGGCCGTCGATGTTCTCCTCGCTCAGCGGCGTAAAGGGCTTGTAGTCCATGACGATGACGTCGGCGGCAGCGCCGGCCTCGAGCACACCGAGTTTGCGATCGAAGTACTTGCTCGCCATCTTGGCGTTGTTCTCGAACAGCATGGTCATGGCCTCGCACCAGCCCACGTTGGGCATGGCGGCGTTGTGGCGCTGAATGATCAGGAAGACCTTGAGGCTCTCGAGCATATCGTGAGTGTAGGCGTCGGTGCCCATGCACACGGGGATGCCGCGGCGGAAGAACTCGAGCACGGGGGCGCAGCCCACGGCGTTGCCCATATTGGATTCGGGGTTGTTGACGAGCCAGGTACCGGACTCCTTGACGATATCCATCTCGGCAGGCGTCACGTGGATGCAGTGGCCGAGCATGGTGTCGGGACCCAGCAGATTGTGCTGCAGCAGGCGCTCGACGGGGCTGATGCCACCACGGTTGAGGCGGGAGTCCCACACGTCATTCATGCCCTCGCACACATGGATGTGGAAGCCGGTCAGGCCGTTGTTGGCCTCGGCCATCTTGTCCATGGTCTCGTCCGACAGCGTAAAGGTGGCGTGACCGCCAAACATGGCTGCAATCATGTGGTTGTCGTTATCGCGACGCTCCTTGGCGGCCCACTGGGCAAACTCGGCGTTCTCGGCAATGGCCTGGTCGCATTTTTCCTGACCGCGGCGATCGGAGACCTCGTAGCACAGGCACGAACGCATGCCCAGCTCCTGCGCGGCGTCCTTAATGGTAAAGAGGCTGCCCGGGATCTCGCAGAAGCTCGCGTGGTGATCGAAGATCGTGGTGACGCCATCGCGGATGGAGTCCAAGATCGTGGCGTAGGCGCTGGCCTTGGTGCCGTCGAGCGTCAGGTTGTCGTCGATCTTCCACCACTGCTGCTCAAGATTCTCCAGGAAGTTGGTGGGGTTGCAGCCCTTAATGGCAAGGCCGCGGGCCAGACCCGAGTAGATGTGGGTGTGGCAGTTGATGAGTCCAGGCATGATGAGGTTGCCCTGGGCATCGACGTACTCGGCATCCGGGTACTTGGCCTTGAGCTCGCGCTCGGGGCCTACTTCGACGATCGTATCTCCGTCAATGGCGACCGCACCGTTGGGAATGAACGGGGTCTGAGAATTGCGGGTAAAGACGGAACCGTTAGCGACCAGAAGCATGAATGCTCCCTTCAACATCAGAGGCGGGGTTTGACACCTCTGACATAGCGGAAGTGCGAAGCGCCGGCCTACACCGGAAACGGGCCCTCTCCCGTCAACGCTTCACCAAAGGGGCAAGCCCTTTGAAGTGCGGCTTGACGCCGCATGACGTCGGCGGACGAGGCGATACGTCCGCCGACGAATAGCACCGAATTGGTTACTTCTTGCTCTCGGGCAAGACCAGATCCACGGCAGCGTCCTTGGCGGCATCGATGTGCTGAGCCACGACCGGCGTCTGCGGAAGGATCAGGTTAAGGACAATGGCCATGATGGCGGTGGGGGTCACGGCATTGGAGCCGATGACGGTGGACACCCAGGTGGGCATACCCTCGCCGGCAAGGCAGCCGCTGGCCATCCAGATACCCAGGCCAAAGACGACGGAGGTACCGACGATGGTGGTAGTGCGCTGCGTAAGGCCCTCGCGGGTGAACATGCGCACGCCGTTCATGGTGATGGTGCCAAAGACGCCGACGGTCGCGCCGCCGATGACGGGCTGCGGGATAGCGGAAAGGACGGCAGAGAGCTGCGGGAACAGGCCGGCGATGGCAAAGACGGCCGCGATGATCACAAAGACCCACTTGTTGACGACCTTGTTGGAGCAGATGATGCCCACGTTCTGGCCAAGGGCGCTGGTGGGAAGACCGCCCAGCAGGCCGCCGACCATAGAGGTGAGGCCCTGGGACACGATAGCTCCGGAGAGCTCGCGCTCGGTGGGCATACGGTCGATGGAGCCCAGGCAGGCGGCGGAGACGTCACCGATAACCTGGATGGCAACCATGGGGAACACGACGGCGAGGGTAATGCAGACCTCGGGATCAAACTCGAGCGCGTAGGGCATGAGCTTGGGAAGGGCGAAGACCTGAGCGGTGGCGACGCTGGAGAAGTCGATCATGCCAAAGGGGATCGAAACGATCATGCCAACGATCATGCCAAAGAACACGGATCCCAGCTTGAGCGTGCCCTTGCCAAAGTTGGCGAGCGCAAAGACCACGGCGAAGGTGATAAGAGCGACGCACCAGGCCTGCTGGGTGCCCCACAGCGGCGTACCCATACCGCCGGCCATATACTTGACGGCCGTGGGATAGAGGGAGACGCCAATGGAGAAGATGACCGTACCGGTCACGACGGGCGGGAACAGCCACTTGATCTTGCTGTAGGCCAGACCAAAGAGGACCGCGACGGCGCCGCCGACGATCTCGCCGCCCAGTAGCGCACCAAAGCTAAAGCCCGAGGCACCCATGGCCTGCAGGGCCGGCAAGAACGCGAACGAAACGCCCATGACGATGGGCAGACCGCCGCCGATGCGACGGAAGGGAGCGAAGGCCTGAAGGGCCGTGTCGATTGCCGAAAGAATGAGCGCGACCTGGATGATGTCGGTACTCTGCTGGCTATTAAAGCCGTAGACGCCGGCCATGATGACAGCCGGGGTGATGATACCGGCAAACGAAGCCAGTACGTGCTGAAGGGCACACGGGATCATTTCTTTAACGGGAGGCATGCCTTCACGAGTGAACAGGGCTTCAGTGCCGTTCTTAACCGTCTCCTGGGTCATTTGACCACCAATCCTCGAAATAGTTGTTTTCGCATCTAACGCTCTATTGTGACGCAGTGCGGGGTTGAGGTTGTGCCTTCGTTGCATATCGTATTAAAGATGATTCTCATTCTCAATAATAATTTTTTGTTATCAGACTATTCTTCAGCTGAGATAATGCATTTCCGCAGGTCAGGAAAGTGTCTGGTCAAAATATCATCTAACTTTTCTTTTGGTCAACCGTTTACCGCCAAATTCCTACCGTTCGTCTGTATTACGCAATGTACCTGCGGATATACGAGATGAAGAGCGGCGTGTTACCATGAGAAAAAATTGTTATGAACATCTCCGATTTCACCCAAAGGAGTTGCCCGTGAACGAGACCGTACGTCGCTTTTTGCCGATGGTCGATTTCCTGGAGCAGATACTCGGTAAGAACAGCGAGATCGTGCTGCATGATTTCTCGGATCCCGACCACGCCATCGTCGATATTCGCAACGGCATCGTGAGCGGCCGTAAGGTCGGCGGTCCCGCCACCGATCTGGCGCTCAAGATCATGCACGACCCCAAGTATCGCGACCTGCCGTTTATTACGGGCTACGAGGGGCGCGGTGCCGGTGGCAAGACGCTGGAGTCAGCGACGTACTTTATCCGCGAGGATAACGAGATCGTCGGCATGCTCTGCGTCAACACCGACCTCTCGACCGTGCGCTCCATCAACGCCATGGCGCAGCAGCTCATGGCGTGCTTTGACGTGGCGCCGACGCGCACGGAGCCCGCGTCTATCGAGGTCGAAAGTCTTTCGGAGTCCACACAGGAGCTCATCGACCGCAGCATTGCCGAGTTGCTGAGCGCGCGCGGGCTGGATGTGGCGTCGCTTGGTCAGAGCGACCGCGTGGACGTCATTCGCCACCTCAACGGCAACGGGGTGTTCATGCTCAAGGGCGCCGTGGCCTGCGCCGCCACCGCGCTGGGCATCTCGGAGCCCAGCGTCTACCGCTACCTGCAAAAAGTCCGCAAGGAGGGCTAACCCGCTGATCCCTTGGGGACGGAGGAAAACAGATCATTTTGCCGCATCGCTTGACAAAAGGCCCTGCAGCTCACACGCGCTGCAGGGCCTTTTTGCATGTCATGTTTAGTTGTTGCCAACGCCTTAGAGGGCGGCGACGACCTCAATCTCGACCAGACCGCCGGCAGGAAGGGCGGCAACCTGGAAAGCGCTGCGCGCGGGGAACGGAGCCTCGAACTTGGAGGCATAAATCTCGTTCACGGCAGCGAAGTCGGCAATGTCGGCCAGGTAGACCGTGGTCTTGACGACATCGGCAAAGGTGGCGCCGGCAGCGCTCAGCAGGGCCTCGACGTTAGCAAGGGACTGCTTAGCCTGGGCCTCGACGCCCTCGGGCATCTTGCCGGTTGCGGGGTCGATACCCAGCTGGCCGGACAGGAACACCATGTTGCCGGTCTGGATGCCGGGGGAATACGGGCCGATGGCTGCGGGTGCGTTATCGGAAGACACGACGGTCTTGCTCATGTTTATCTCCTTACGATCAGTTGAAAGAGCGTGAGCGCGGCGTTCACACCGGGAGGCACAGTTCGGTCTGAACGCCGCGCTTGATTGGGATAGTACTCAAGGTTTCCGCGCGATGCAAGATTATTATCACGTTGCGAGAATCTTTTATCGCCCAACGGCGTCTGTCGGCCGCTGAACGGTTCTCATGTGAAGCAGCCAGTCCAAGCTGCTGAAGACTTTATCCCGCTTAGAGCACGGGCATCGCCTGCCGCGACGGCACCACTATACTTTTGAGTATCTGAGCATTTTGAAAGGCAGGATATGACCGCAACCGCCAGTCGAACCACCAACCGCAGACCCGAGCTTTTGGCGCCCGCCGGAGGCCCGGAGCCCTTTGCCGCCGCGCTCGCCGCCGGGGCAGACGCCATCTACTGCGGCATGGGCAGCTTCAACGCCCGCCGCAAGGCCACCAACTTTACCGACGAGGCCTTTGAGCAGGCCTGCCGCGCCGCGCATCTGGCCGGCTCGCGCGTCTACGTCACGGTCAACATCGTCATCAAGGAATCCGAGATGAGCGATGCGCTGCAGCTCATCCATCGCTGCTCCACGCTGGGCGCCGACGCCTTCATCATCCAGGACTGGGGCCTGTTCTTTGAGGTCAAGCGCACGATGCCCAGCATCGAGACGCATATCTCGACCCAGGCAAACATCCACGACGACCGCGGAACCCTTTGGTGCCGCGAGCAGGGCGCCGACCGCGTGACCCTCTCGCGCGAGCTTTCCATCGACGAGATTGCCGCCATTCACGATGCCGCGCCCGATGTGGACCTTGAGGTCTTTAGCCATGGCGCCATCTGCTTTTGCTACTCTGGCCTGTGTCTGCTTTCGAGCTTTGCCATGGCGGGCCGCTCGGCCAACCGCGGCATGTGCGCTCAACCCTGTCGCCTGCCTTACGAGCTGATCGACGAGAACGGCCGCTCGCTCTCCCCTGCCGGTCGCGAGCGCGCGCTGTGCCCGCGCGACACCAACACTTCGCAGCTTGTTCGCCGTCTGTATGACGCCGGCGCCGCATCGCTCAAGCTCGAGGGCCGCATGAAGGCTCCCGATTACGTGTATTCCATCGTCGACGTGTATCGTCATCAGATTGACGATATGCTGGCCGATGTTTCGACCTCTAAGGACGAGGAAGCCGCCCGTCAGCGCCAGCTCAAGCGCTGCTTTAACCGTGACTTTACGCACGCCTACCAAGACGGCACCTCGGGTGACGAGATGATGAGTTACGAGCGCTCCAACAACCGCGGCCAGATCGTGGGCACGGTGCTCGGCAGCCGCCTGGCCAACCGCGATGTGCGCGGGCTCAAGCCCGACGACCGCCGTCGCCGCGCCGCCATCGCCCGCATTGAGTTGTTTGAGCCCGTGGGCAAGGGCGACCTGCTGGAGCTTCGCCACGACGATGAGTTCGACCAGTTCCTGACCACCATCGCCGCCGATGATGCCGCTGCCGGCGATGTTATCGAGTGTCGCGTGCCCCGTAGCATGCCCGAGGGCTGCCGCGTGCGCGTGATTCGAAGCCAGCGCGCTATTGACGCTGCCAGCGCCGCGCTCAAGCGCGATGTGCTGCGCCGCCGAGCTGTTGATGTATCCGTCGTGGCGCGCCTGGGCGAGCCGTTTGCCGTCACACTCACCTGCTGCGACGACCCTTCGCTTACGGCCACGGCCACGGGCTTTACTGTCGAAGCCGCCAAGACCCGTGCGGTCG
This sequence comes from uncultured bacterium, assembly GCA_905214435.1. Taxonomy (GTDB): domain Bacteria; phylum Actinomycetota; class Coriobacteriia; order Coriobacteriales; family Coriobacteriaceae; genus Collinsella. Next base: position 1,390 of record CAJMMA010000029.1, on the reverse strand, counting down.
AGGCGTCCGATCTGGTTGAGCACGTCGGCCGCATGGGTTCCTCTCCCTTTGAGGCTGCGAGCTTTGAGGTGGCGCTCGATGAGGGCTGTGGCATGGGTTTCTCCGCCGTACATAAGGTGCGCGCCGCCGCTTGCAAGGCGCTGGAAGAGGCCATTCTGGCGCCGTACGCGGAGCGCGCGAAAACGCTCGAGCTGCCGGCGATTGTCACCAGTGATTCCCGCCCCGCGCCCGAGCACTACCGCGACGAGCCGCAGATCTGCGCCACCGTCACCTCGCTCGAGACCGCCGAGGCAGCGCGGGCGGAGGGTGCAACGCGCATCTACATGACCACCGACGCGCTCGATGCGGCCGAGCTCTCCCCCGCCGATACGTTTGAGCAGGACATCGTACCCGTGCTCGATGAGGTCTGCCGCGCCGTTGACCACGTCCGCGTTGACCCATGGGTTGTTGCCGGCGCCACGGTCGCTATTGGCAACATCTCTGAGCTTGCCCTGGCCGCCCAGGTTGGCGCCACGGCCGAGATTCGCTCTTGCCTGCCGGTGCACAACACGCCCTGCATGGAGGCGCTTGCCGAGCGCGGAGCCGGTGCGTTTTGGCTCTCGCCCGAGATCACGCTCGACGAGATTGTCTCGCTCGGCGCCGCCGCGCCCGCGGCTCTAGGCATCACCGTCTTTGGCCGCCCGCGCGTCATGACAAGCGAGCATTGCATTCTGCAGGTTGCCAACGGCTGCATCCACGATTGCGCCAACTGCCGCCTGCGTGCCCGCAAGCTCTCGCTCAAGAATATCGACGGAAAGGTCATGCCGGTGCGTACCGACATCCACGGCCGCTCACGCTTGTACGACGCCTACCCCATCGACCTCACGCCGCAAGTTCCGCAGCTGCTCGATGCCGGCGTGCGCCGTCTTATGGTCGACGGAACCTTGCTCGAGGCCGATGAGATTGGCCGTGCCGTCGCTCGCGTCCGTCGCGCTGTCGAGGCGGCTCAAGCCGGCCGCAAGCCGGCCGCCCGCCTGCGCGGCGCCACCTCGGGCTGCATGTTTGTGGGAATTAGCTAACCGAAAGGCTTACACGTGAACGAAGAACCTCAAGTCCTCTATTGCGACGCCTGGCTCATGGCCATCGACAAGCCCGCCGGCATGATCGTCCACGGCGACGGCACCGGCGAGCGCACGCTCACCGACTACGCCAGCGACCTGCTGCTGGCGATGGGCGACGGCTTTGCCGCGACCGACATGCAGCCGCTCAACCGCTTGGACCGTGACACCACCGGCGTGGTGCTGTTCTCACTCGACAAGCAGACGCAGCCCGCCTTTGACCAGATGATCATCGACCACGCGTTCGAAAAGCACTACCTGGCGCTCGCCGAGGGCAAGATCGACTGGAACGA
>CAJMMA010000028.1 GCA_905214435.1 uncultured bacterium | reverse complement strand
CCACGGTAATGCGACCATACGCCGACACATCGCGCGTCGCAGGACAAATGCTCATGGAAATAAGAATGGGCACGGCACGAATAATCAACAACGCCACGATAAAGCCCACGAGCAGACCCGGGCGCGACGCCACGGCCGTCAGATCGATCTTTGCGCCCGATACGGTAAAGAACACCGGAATCAAAAAACCGTAGGCCAGACCGTCGAGCTTGGTCTCGAGCGTATGGTTGCCCTCGGGGATGATATAGCGCAGGACAAAGCCGGCGGCAAAAGAACCCAACACGATGTCGAGATCAAAGACAGCCGAGAATGCCACGAGCGTGACCAGGATGAGCACCGTCAGGCGCACGAAGGTCTGCGACGTGGTATCGGCGCGCTCCTCAACAAATGCAAAGAAGCGGCTGCCGACGCGCTTGGAGCGGCTCGGGACCACGGCCAGCAACACGCAAACCACCGCAAACAAGCCAAGGATAACGAGCGTTTGGATGCCAGTGCGGGCAGACAACAGCACCGACATGGCGAGCACGGGACCGAGCTCGCCCCAAGTGCCATACGCGAGAATCGAGTCGCCCACGCGCGTGCCGGTGAGCGAGCGCTCACGCATGATGGGCACAAGCGTACCGAGCGCCGTCGAAGTGAGGGCAAGCGTCACGGCGATACCGTCGAAATGACTGACTGAGAACCACGGGGTAAAGCGCACGGCAAGCCAGGCGATACCAAACGTGACGACCCACGTCGCCAAGCCGTAGCGCCCCTCGACGCCCGTGATGCTCTTGGGGTCGATCTCAAAGCCGGCAAGCAGGAACAAAAAGGCCAGGCCCAGCTCGGACACAAGCGAGACCTCAGCATCTACATGGATGACGCCGAGCATATGGGGTCCCAGTACCGCGCCGAGCACGAGCAAAAAGACCGTCTCGGGAACGGGTTTTCCGGGAATCGCCGAGGCGATAAAAGGACTCGCAAAGGCCACGAGTGCGATGATGGCGAGCGAAACGAATGCCATGTGATGCCTTTCTCTTGTTTGCGCTTCACTGTAGCACCCTCGCCGTCCTCAACGCGCCGCGAGCTGTCGTATCATAGTGAGGTTTACAAACATGTGGCTCAAGGCGACCGCAGGGCAGACCCCGCAAACCGACCGCTGCCGCATACCGTACCGTACGCCCAACCGATCAGGAAGGCAGGAACCAATGGTCTCTCGTATCTACGTGGAGAAGAAACCCGGGTTCGACGTCGAGGCTCAACAGCTCAAGGGCGAGCTGACCGAGATTCTCGGCATCAAGGGCATCGAGGCCCTGAGGATCATCAACCGCTACGACGTCGAGGGCATCGACGAGGAGCTTTTCCGCTCCTGCGTGCCGACCGTCTTTAGCGAGCCCCAGGTCGATGTGACCTACGACGAGCTCCCCGCAAGCGATGGCGCCGTCTTTGCCGTCGAATTCCTGCCTGGCCAGTTTGACCAGCGTGCCGACTCCGCCAGCGAGTGCGTGCAACTCATCAGTCAGGGCGAGCGCCCTGCCGTACGCTCCGCCAAGGTCTATATGATCTCGGGCGCTCTGGACGAAGCCGCCATCGAGGCCATCAAGCACTACGTGGTGAACCCCGTCGAGGCGCGCATCGCCTCGCTCGACCTGCCCGAGACGCTACATGTGGAGACCCCCGAGCCCCAACCCGTCGAGGTGCTCGACGGCTTCCGCGAGCTTGACGAGGCAGGCCTTGCCGCCTTTATTTCCGAGCGCGGTCTTGCCATGGACGAGGCGGACATCGCCTTCTGCCAGCAGTACTTCCGCGATGAGGATCGCGACCCCACCATCACCGAGATCCGCGTGATCGACACGTACTGGTCCGACCACTGCCGCCACACCACCTTCGGCACCGTCCTGGACGACGTGACGATCGACGACGCCGTGGTGCAGCAGGCCTTCGACCGTTACATGGAGATGCGCCACGAGCTCGGTCGCGACGCCAAGCCCGTCTGCCTCATGGACATGGGCACCATCGGCGCCAAGTACCTCAAGAAGACCGGCGTCATGACCGATGTCGATGAGTCCGAGGAGATCAACGCCTGCACCGTCAAGGTAAAGGTCGATGTCGACGGCGAGGACCAGGACTGGCTGTTCCTCTTTAAGAACGAGACTCACAACCACCCGACCGAGATCGAGCCCTTCGGCGGTGCCGCCACCTGCGTGGGTGGCGCCATCCGCGACCCGCTCTCGGGCCGCAGCTATGTGTACCAGGCCATGCGCGTCACCGGCGCCGGCGACCCCACCGTCCCGGTTTCCGAGACGCTCGAGGGCAAGCTGCCGCAGCGCAAGCTCGTGACCACTGCTGCCGCCGGCTACTCCAGCTACGGCAACCAGATCGGCCTTGCCACCGGTCAGGTCAACGAACTCTATCACCCCGGTTACGTGGCTAAGCGCATGGAGGTCGGCGCCGTCGTGGGCGCTACCCCGGCAAACCACGTTCGTCGCGAGTGCCCCGCTCCTACCGACAAGATCATCCTGCTGGGTGGCCGCACTGGCCGCGACGGCATCGGTGGCGCCACCGGCTCCTCCAAGACCCAGAACACCGAGTCCATCGAGACCTCGGGCGCCGAGGTCCAGAAGGGCAACGCCCCGGTCGAGCGCAAGCTGCAGCGTCTGTTCCGACGCGGCGACGCCTGCCGTCTGATCAAGCGCTGCAACGACTTTGGCGCCGGCGGCGTCTCGGTCGCCGTGGGCGAGCTTGCCGACGGCCTGTATGTCGACCTTGATACCGTAACCAAGAAGTACGACGGCCTGGATGGCACCGAGCTCGCCATCTCCGAGTCCCAGGAGCGCATGGCCTGTGCCGTCGCCGACGGTGACGTCGAGGAGTTCATGGGCTACGCCGCCGAGGAGAACCTGGAGGCGACCGTTATCGCCGAGGTTACCGCCGAGCCGCGTATGCGCATGGCCTGGAACGGTATGGCCATCGTCGACCTGTCCCGCGAGTTCCTCAACTCCAACGGTGCGCCCAAGCACCAGGTCGCCCACGTCTGCGCCCGCAGCGTGTGGCAGCCCAGCTGGGCCGGCACCACGCTTTCCGAGCGCATGACCTCGCTCGTCACCGACCTTAACGTCGCTTCCAACAAGGGCCTTTCCGAGCGCTTCGACTCCACCATCGGTGCCGCGACCGTGCTCATGCCCTTTGGCGGCAAGACGCAGCTCACTCCGAGCTCCGCCATGGTCGCCAAGTTCCCCGTGGACGGCGAGACCACCACGGCGAGCGCTATGGCATGGGGCTTCAACCCCTACCTGATGGAGGCCGACCAGTTTGCGGGCGCCTACCTGTCCGTGGTCGAGTCCATCGCCAAGCTCGTTGCCGCCGGCTTTGAGCACAAGCGCGCCTATCTCTCCTTCCAGGAGTACTTCGAGCGCCTGCGCACCGAGGCCGAGCGTTGGGGCAAGCCCATGGCAGCCGTCCTGGGCGCCCTTATGGCCCAGGTCGATCTGGGTGCCGGCGCCATCGGTGGCAAGGATTCCATGAGCGGCTCGTTTGAGGACGAGGCCGGTGAGCTCAACGTTCCGCCGACCCTGATCAGCTTCGCTGTTGCCGTGGGTAAGGCCGCCCGTGCCGTCTCGCCCGAGTTCAAGGGCCTCACGCACCGCGTCGTCCGCATCGCCCCCGCCACCTACGGCGAGGACTACCGCCCCGACGCCCAGCAGCTGCTCGCCGCGTTTGACGCCGTCGAGGCGCTCACTGCTACCGGCGACGCCCTGGCCGCCTCCACGCCCGGCTACGGCTGCGGCGCCGAGAGCCTCTTTAAGATGTGCGTCGGCAACCAGATTGGCATCGAGCTTGCCGAGGACGTGGACGTGGAGAGCCTCTTCACCCCGCTCTACGGCAGCTTTATCGTCGAGCTTGCCGAGGACGCCGAGCTGCCCGAGGTCGCCGACGGCGTTGTCGTCGAGCCCCTGGGTACCACCGTCGAGGGCTATGTCATCGACACCGGCTCCGAGGTCATCGAGCTCGCCGAGCTCCAGGAGGCCTGGGAGAGCGGCATCGAGGGCGTCTTCGCCTACCGCAGCGCCGGCGAGACCCCCGAGGTCGAGACCATCGACTTCCGCGCCAAGGATATCCATGTGTACGGCGGCGCCAAGATCGCCCGCCCGCGCGTGATTATCCCCGTCTTCCCCGGCAACAACTGCGAGTACGACAGCGCCCGCGCCTTCCGCGCAGCCGGCGCCGAGGCCGACACCTTTGTGATCAACAACCTCACGCCCGAGGCCGTCGCCGAGAGCACCCACGAGCTTGCCCGCCGCATCCGTGCAAGCCAGATCGTCATGATCCCCGGCGGCTTCTCGGGCGGCGACGAGCCCGATGGCTCCGCCAAGTTCATCACGGCGTTCTTCCGCGCTCCCGAGGTCACCGAGGCGGTCCGCGACCTGCTCCAAGCCCGCGACGGACTGATGTTGGGCATCTGCAACGGCTTCCAGGCCCTGGTCAAGCTCGGTCTGGTGCCCTACGGTGACATCGTCGATGCCACGCCGGATGCACCCACGCTGACGTTCAACACCATCGGTCGCCATCAGAGCCGCCTGGTGCGCACCCGTATCTCGTCCAACCTGTCCCCGTGGCTGTCGCAGTGCAGCCTGGACGACCCCTACACCGTCGCCATCAGCCACGGCGAGGGCCGCTTTGTCGCCAACGACGAGGTGCTCGCCCAGCTGATCGCCAACGGCCAGGTCGCCACGCAGTACGTGGGCGAGGACGGCAAGCCCAGCATGGACCTTTCCGTCAACCCCAACGGCTCCGCACTCGCCATCGAGGGCATCACGAGCCCCGACGGCCGCGTCCTGGGCAAGATGGGCCATGCCGAGCGTCGCGGCGACAACCTGTACCGCAACGTGCCCGAGCATGTCCCCGGCGATAAGTTCATGCCGATCTTTGAGAGCGGCGTAGCCTACTTCGCTTAAAGCTTTTCCATCGGGTACAATCCCCTCGGGTAACAACACCCGCCACCGGCACCCTCGGTGGCGGGTTCTTTTTTGCTTCGCGCATACAGGAAGGACATCATGGAAAGCCGCAAGCCGTATCTCGCCACCCTGCCCGGACTCATCCTGGGCTGCCTCGTCTGCTGCGCGCTTTGGGGGTCGGCTTTTCCTTGCATCAAGATCGGCTACGGCCTCTTTGGCATTCCCGCGCACGATAGCGCCTCGCAGCTGCTCTTCGCGGGTCTGCGCTTCACCCTTGCCGGCATGCTGGTCATTGTTGGCATGAGCGTGGCCCAGCGCCGTCCACTCGTTCCGCAAGTGCGCGACATCAAGCCCATCCTCACGTTGTCGCTCTTCCAGACTATCGGGCAGTACTTCTTTTTCTACCTGGGACTCTCGCGCGCCAGTGCCATGTCGAGCTCCATCATCGAGGCCAGCGCCAACTTCCTCGCAATCCTCTTTGCCGCCTTGGCATTTCACGCCGAGAAGCTCAACACGGCCAAGGTGCTTGGCTGCGTGTTGGGCTTTGCCGGTGTGGCGCTCGTCAACCTCTCGGGCGCGGATGGCACCTTTGGCTTTACGCTCAACGGCGAGGGCTTTATCTTGGCTTCCACTGTTGCAGGCGCCCAGTCGACCTGCCTCATTGGCATCTTCTCGCGCAAGCATGACGGCGTCCTGCTCGCCGGCTGGCAGTTTTTAGTCGGTGGCCTGATCCTTACCGCTATCGGAGTTTTGATGGGCGGTGCGCTATCCCCCACCAACATCGCCCCCGCTATCGCGCTTATCGTGTATATGGCACTCATTTCCGCCGTCGCGTACTCGCTGTGGTCCCGCCTGCTCGCTGTCAACCCCGTCAGCCGCGTTTCGGTCTTTGGCTTTATGAACCCGGTCTTTGGCGTAGCGCTAAGCGCGCTGCTGCTCAGCGAGGGTGCTGGCACGAGCCCCGTTACCGTCATTGTGGCCCTGCTTCTGGTCTGCGGCGGCATCATCATTGTCAACAAGCCTCAAAAGGCCTGACAAACCAGGCCTTTGCGTATGTCGCGCTTGCAACGGGCGTCCGCGTGGTCGCGGTTATTATCTAGCGAATTTGGACGCCGGCTTTCTTCTTTTCGTGCTTTACACGGTAGAGCTCCGCATCGGCAGCGCGAAGCAAGTCTTGCCAGGTATCGACACCATCACCGACCCGCGCGTAGCCGATGGACATGCGCAACAGATACGGTACCTCGACACGCGCAAGCTCGTCGTTGATTGCCGTGCACAGGCGTATGATGTCCCGCTCTGCTGCTGCCTTTTGGAGCACTACGAACTCATCGCCGCCATAACGTGCGATAAAGCCACCAGACGCCGAGCAGACATCTTTGAGCACCGTGGAGATGACCTGAAGAGCATGGTCGCCCTCAACATGTCCATGGTGATCGTTAATCTGCTTAAAGCCATCGGCGTCCATCATAAGCAGATACACATCTTTGGCCTGATCCATATTCGAGAAGATCGACAGCATATAGGTCTCAAAGCGGTTGCGATTGTTGAGACCGGTCAACGGGTCGGTCGAGATCAGCTGCTCCTGACAAACAATGTAGAGCTGCAACATACTTAACATGATGCCGACACTAAGGCAGGGACCCGAATAAAAGACCTGAAAGACACCGGCCACCAAGGCCGGAATGGCGAAAAATGCCAAGGTTTGATAGATGGCCTTCTTTTGCAGGCTCTCGACCTTGCGAGATTGTATAAACGCATGCAGGGACGTATATATAACGTAGCAGTAGCTGACGATGGGCTGGATCATATAGACAAAACCGCGACGATACACGCCCTGTGCATCGATATAGAACAGGGCATGCGTCCAGCAGCTGGTAAACGCCAGTACGACCACCAGCGCCGCAGGTAGCATTACAAACGCCATCCTATAGCGCGCGGTCAAAAGGCGAGAGCCCTGCACCGTCTCGGAATAGATAAACCAAATAAGGCACGCGGCGGCAAAGAGTGAAAACGAAAGCGCGTTGGAAATCCAGTTGGCAGCAATGCCCAGCGTGCCGCCCACACCGTCCGAAAGCGTCCAGATAATATCGAATAACATGTACGCGGCAGAGGTGTAGCCGAGCGTGCTAAACAATAACTGCTGGGTACTCGAGAACAAGGAGTGGCGACTTCGCGCGGCAAGCCCGATAAGAACAATCATGCATAGCAGGAATATCTCAATCTTGAGTGCCTTAACCACTAGACGCCATCCCTTCAATATCCAAGTGGTCAGAATCGCCCGATTCGTGTCTGGGCAATAAACACCCCTACTCCGCAGGGTAAAGGGAATCATAGCAGAGCGCCCGAACGTCACTGCAAGACAGCTTTCGTTCGGACGCTCAAACGGCGCGAATTGCACGCCGGAATCTATTATCGGTAACGGCCGTTACTCACCGTCGATATCGGTTGCGACAGCCTCCTCGATGGCCTCGACACCGGCGAGCGACAGATCCTCTTTGCCGTGGCAGAACTTCTTATCGACCCAGCCGGTCAGAATCGGGGCCATGATTGCCGTGATGATGACGGCGGTGGCGATCTGCGCATACGCGGTGGGCGCAAGCTCGGCATAGCGCGGCGCGACCTCAGCAAGAGCAACCGGCGTGGTCATAGCCGTGCCGGCGATGGTGGAGCAGGCAACGGCGGCCTTGCCGTTGCCGCCGCACAAGCGCTCGAACGCAAAGGTAATGGGGCCGACGATAAAGAGCGTGATGAGGCCCAGCAGGATGCCCGAGATGCCGCCGGTGATGAAGCTCGAAAGGCTCATGGACGCACCAAGCTGAAAACCGATGACGGCAATCGCGGGATTGGCGCCGGGAACCAGCAGGTTCTTGATGAACGGGAAAAGGTTGCCCAGGACCATGCCGATAACGAGTGGCAAGATGGAGCCGATAATGGTGCCAATGGGAATGTTGGCGAGGCCGGAAACACCAAGGATGATCATAGTGGCGGCGGGGCCGGCCGTAAAGAACAGGATACCGACGGCGCCCTGCTCGGACTCATCGCCGAACTCGCCCATGATGCCCGTATAGAGCGCCATGTTGCAAAACGTGATGCCGCCGATGATAGACACGGAGCTCAGGCCCAGGAAGTTGTCGTTAAAGAAATATGCCACGCCCAGGCCGAGAGCCGCTGCGACGACCAGTTTGGGGATCAGCACGACGATGCCGGTCTTGATAGCGCCCGGCGTGGACTTAAAGCTGATGCCGGCACCCACGAAGAGTAGGATCGCAGCGACGATGGTATTGGAGCCACCGCGGCAGGCAGCCGTAAAGAAGCCACCGATCTCAAAAACCTGCGGGCAGAAGGTGTTGAGCAAAAGACCGACGATCATCGGATAGATCATGATGTCGCCCGGGATGCGCGGGACCTTGAATTTCTTTTGCTCGTTGGCGGTCGCTTCCTGTGCCATGAAACCCCCATTTCCGCTGACGGGGTACAAAAGCCCACGTCACGCTTTGCTACAGTAAAGTTTGACCATGGTACCAGAAGAAATAGACCAGCTCGGTGAAAAATTCTACAAGTTGGGATGGAACGAGATTCGGCGCCCGCGGCGCCACTCCTATATAAGGCTCAAGACGATATAGAGCACGATGCCCGAGACGCAGCACCACAGCATCGATTTTGTCTTGACCGCCACGACCACGACGCCGGCGGCCGCAATCCAGGGAACCAAGGCAGGCCAGAGCCCCGCGTCGAACGCGCCGGGACTCACCAAGTCGTTGGCGACCAGCGCGGCAAAGGCAGCGGGCGGGATATAGCCCAGGGCCTCGGTAATGCGGGGCGACAGGGTCCGCCTGCGCAAGGCGAACGCCGGCGCGATGCGAAAGAACGCGATAGCAGCCCACGACGACAGCCACAGAACCAAGAACTCGTTAACGGGCATCGCGGGCACCTCTTCCGTCAAATACAGCATCGCACGCCAGCGCAATGGTAATGCCGACCACGACGCTTGCCGGCACGGCAATATTCACGAGGCCCAAGAACTTGCATACGGCGACGGACACCGCGCCCGAAACCGCCGCGACAACGTTGCCGCGCGACAGCCGCTGCGAAAAGAGCAGGCAGATAAAGAGCGAGGTGCAGATAAAGGCTGCAATGGCGGTGGGAACATCGACAACGGCGCCGACGATGGCGCCCATCGTACACGATACGCCCCATGTTGCGATAAGGATCACGTTGAGCACAAAGGACTCGCGCGGGCCCCAATCCTCCCCTTCAACCAACTTGGCAAGCGAGATGCCATATGCCTCCTCGGTAAGTGTCGCGGCAACAGCCAGCGTCTGACGCTTCGAGGCACCCGTCAGATGCGGAGCGATCGATGCCGAGTAAAGCGCAAAGCGTGAGGAGATTGCGGCGACGCTCGCGACGATCGACGCCGCAGGCACGCCTGCCAGCCACAGATTGCAGATCATAAACTGCCCGCTGCCCGTCACGAACGTGCTGCTCAGGGCAAAAACCATCCATGGTTCCATCCCCGTCTGCGCCATAATCATTCCGCACGGCGCACCTATCGCAACATAGGTAAGCATCACCGGCCAGACGGTTTTAACGATCCTAAGGACCATGCCACCCCCATTCTGGTAAGTCGTCTGCAGCGCGTCTCGCAACGCAGCAGAAATATCAACCGGTGGCAATAAAGTTCGCCTACAATTGCCACCGGATCGAAAGACACAACTTTTTAGGAAGTCATTATGACAGCTATCGATCGAGGCCGGGCGCGCGCGGCCTTCAAAAGCTACACCGATGCCTACAACGCCACCAACCCACGCATCGCGCTCAAAATCGAGCATACGTACCACGTGGCCGAGGCATGCGATGCCGTAGCGCGCGAGCAGGGCTGGTCGTCAGAAGATATTGACCTGGCATGGCTTTGCTGCCTGCTACACGATATGGGCCGCTTTGAGCAGCTGCGGCGCTGGGACACCTTTAAGGACGCCGAGAGCATGAGCCATGCGGCGCTGGGCATCGAGGTCCTCTTTGGCGAGAATCCCGCCGATGCACCCGCCGTAACGAGCATCCGCGACTTTATCGATGACCCCGCAGAAGATGAGCTCATCCGAGCGAGCATTGCCTATCACAGTAATTTTCGTCTACCCGCGCAGCTCGACGAGCGCACGCGGAGCTTCTGCGATATCGTGCGCGATGGCGACAAGATCGACATTATGCGCACCATCGCCGACAGCACTGTCGACACTATCCTCAAAGTGGATGAGGACGCGTTTCTAGCCAGTCGCTTCTCGGCACCGACGCTGGCCGCCTTTGACGAGCACCGCTGCGTCGCACGCGATGAACGCAACGAGCCCGCAGACTACCTGGTGGGACTCATCTGCTTTATGTTTGAGCTCGTCTATCCGGCAAGCCGTGCGCTGGCGCGCGAGCAAGGCGATATCTATCGCCTGCTCGACGCGCCCTTTGGCATTACGCGGCCCTTTACCGACCCCACCGCGCAGGCAACCTGGAGCCGCCTTAAGGACGAGCTGCGCCGCTGGCTGGCAAGCGCTTAGCACTCGAGCTGAGCCAGCAACTCCTCAACGACCTCGACGGCGTTTCCAACAACCTTGTACTGGGCGGCGCCAAAGATGGGGGCATCCGGGTCCTCATTGATGGCGATAATGCACTCCGCCCCACCGATGCCGGCGAGATGCTGGATAGCACCCGAGACACCGATGCTCACGAGGAGCTTGGGCGAGACCGATACACCCGTCTGGCCAATCTGGTGGCGATACTCCAGCCAGCCGGCCTCCACCACGGGGCGCGTGCAGCCAAGCTCGGCACCCAGAGCCTCGGCAAGCTTTCGCATCAGCGGTAGGTTTTTCTTCGAGCCAATGCCGCGGCCCACCACGACCAGACGCTCGGCATCGGCAATTGAGGCCTGCTGTCCCCACTCCTCGGCGGGAATCGAGATCTCGACGCGGGCCTTAACGTCATCCGCAAGCACTACCTGGGTAATCGTGCCGGAGCGGCTATAGTCAAACTCGGGCGCCTTAAAGATGCCGGGGCGCACCGTTGCCATCTGAGGACGGTGGTTGGGGCAGATAATGGTGGCCATCAGGTTGCCGCCAAACGCCGGGCGCGTCTGCTGCAGCAGACCCGTCTCCGTATCCATAGAAAGCACCGTGCAATCGGCCGTAAGACCCGTCTGCAAGCGCACGGCCACACCGGGCGCCAGCTCGCGACCAAAGGCGGTCGCGCCGTACAGAATGGCCTCGGGCTTGCGCTCGGCCACCAAATCGTAGATCAGGCGAGCATAGACCTCCGCGTCGTTCTGACGCAGGCGCTCGTCACGACAGACCAGAACTTCGTCCGCGCCGGCACAAACCAGGTGTTCGAGGTCCTCGAGCGAGCCCTCGGAACCTATGCCGATCAGCGCCACCAGGCGACAGCCGCGTGCATCAGCAAGCTCGCGCCCCTTGCCCATGAGCTCGAAGGCCACGGATGCCACGGCATCGTGCTTGTCAGTTTGCACGAAGACCCAAATGTCTCGATATGCGTCAAGGTCTGCCGCGCCGGCGGCCTCGTCGCGCTCAATCGAGATGGCGTTGACGGGGCAGGCGTCGACGCACCCACCGCATAGGATGCAGCCGTCGGTTACGTGGGCGCATCGGTTGGGTCGCTCGCCTTCCACTACGATGCCGCCCGAGGCACAGGCGCGAACGCAGCGACCGCAGCCGATACAGGCTTCGCTATCGATAATCAGTCCGCTCATCTATGCCATCCCCTCGATAATCTTGGCAAGTTCTACCGCCTGCTCGGACGCCGTCCCCTCAACGGCCTTGCACGTTTGGTCACGGTCGGGCACAAACGAGCGCACGACCTGTGTCGGCGACCCGGCAAGACCGCAACGCGCGGGGTCGGCGTTCACGTCGGCGGCACTGACCACGCGCACGTCCGCCTCCTCTGCCGCGCGAATACCGGCAATACTCGGCATACGCAACTGGCCAATCTCCTTGGCAGTCGTCATCGCGCACGGCATCTCCAGGCACACCGTCTCCTCGCCGGCATCGCATCCGTGAACGAGCGCCAGCGAGCCACACGTCGTAAAGCCCGCGCTCTGCACGCAGCTCACGTCGGTCACGCAGGGAATCTCAAAGGCACCGGCAAGCTCGGGACCAATCTGGGCCGTATCGCCATCCACCGCCATCTTGCCGCAGATGAGCAGGTCGAAGTCCTCGTCGAGCGCCTCGATGCCGCACTTAAGGGCATAGGTGGTTGCCAGGGTATCGGCACCTGCAAAGGCGCGATCGGTTAGCAGCAGTGCGTCATCGGCGCCTCGGGCGATGCAGTCGCGCAGCAGCGACTCGGTCGCGGGGATGCCCATCGACACCACCGTTACGCGCACGTCCATGCCAAAGCCGATAAAGTCGTCTTTCAGCGCCAGCGCGCATTCGAGGGCGCTTGCATCGAACGGGTTAATGACCGCCTGTTTGCCATCACGCACGATAGTATTGGTCTTGGGGTCCATCTTGACCTCGGTGCTTCCGGGCACCGCCTTGACGCACACCACCATATGGAAATCGCTCATCTTCACGCGCCCCCCTTCTGGACGAGCTCATCCAAGAGCTTCTCCGCAAACAGGTTGCCGCGACCCAGCTGCCCGGCAGGATCGAGCTGGAGCTTTAGCCGCGCCGACTCGACCATGGCCTCGTGACCGTACATCGTCTCCAAGAAGCCCGCCTTGATCTTGCCGACGCCATGCTCGGCAGAAACGGCACCGCCCATGGCCGTGACCTCGGAAGCCCACTGGGCAAAGAGTTCTCCACCGCGACGGTAGTCTTGCGCATCGCGCGGAAGGATGTTCACATGCAGATGGTTGTTGCCGATGTGACCCCAGGCGGCAGATTCAAGCCCGCTTTCGGCCAACGTACGACGATAAAGGGCGATGACATCGGCAAGGCGTGCATTGGGCACCGACATATCCGATCCCAGCTTGGTAATGGTGGGGTCGGTGCGGCGACGCTCGTCAATGAGCATGTTGACGCTCTCGGGCACCGCGTGGCGGAAGAACCGCTGGCACTCGCGATCGACTTCGTTGCGGGCGACCCATGTCGCATCGTCGCGGCCGCCCGCAAGCTCCAGCACCCATCCCAAGTGGTACAGCTCCTCGGTCGCCTGCGCCTCGTCATCGCAATCGAGCTCCACGTAGACACATACCTTGGCCTCTTTGTCGAGCGCCGGCAGCGAGGCAAACGCCGTCGACTGCTCGCGCTGGCGACGTAGAATATCCAGGGCGCCAGCATCGAAGTACTCGATGGCAGCCGCATGGGACAGGACAGGGCGCACGGAATCGGTAAAGGACACCGCCTTGTCCTCGCTATCGAAAAAGCAACTCACACCCCAAACGACCGCAGGCGCCGCCTGCAGGGCAATCTCGAGCTCGGTGATAACGCCGAGCGTGCCGCACGCGCCGATAAAGAGGTCGATGGCGTCCATATCGTCCGCAACGAAATAGCCTGAGGCATTTTTTGTCTCGGGCATGGTATAGCCGGGAAGATCGAGCTCGAGCGTACGGCCCTCTGCCGTCACGAGCGACAGGTGGCGGCCCTGGGCAAAAGCCTCGCCGCGCTGAAGCTCAAGCAAATCGCCATCAGCCAGCGCGACGTGGAGTCCCGTGATATGCGGGCGCATGGGGCCGTAAGCGTAGCTGCGGGCGCCGGAGGCGTTGCATGCCGCCATGCCACCCAGACAGGCAGATGCCTCGGTGGGATCGGTGGGAAAGAACTGCTCGGGGGACTCTTGGAACTCCTCGTAGGCCTCAAGCGATGCCTGGTCCCAACCAGCGGTCGGCAGTACCTTCTTGCTCAGCTGCTTACGCAGCTCCGAGAGCACAACGCCCGGCTCCACGCGCAGCAGAAATTGGCTTTGTTCATCGCGGCGAAGGCCCAAGTAGCGATTCATACGGGAAGTATTGAGGATATGCCCACCGTGGGGCACGGCACCGGCGGCAAGGCCGGTTCGGGCGCCCTGAACCGTTACCGGGACACGCTCGGCATGGAGCGTTTCCAAAATGGCACGGACCTCGTCTTCCGTTGTCGGAAACGAGATGCTCGATGCTTCGCCCGATGCACGAGATTCATCGCGGCCATACTCTTCGAACTCATCGGTGAAGGGTTTAATGGTTGCAGACACGCGAACTCCCCCTTTAGCTAACTACAGTGTTTGCAGGGAGATGTTACCGCATCGTTTCGTCGACGTGTTCGAGACCGTCTCCATAATTGGCGATTTTTACGTTTGTGCAATTCGGCGAACGGCAAGGCTTCCTCGGCAGACGATGCTTTTGACACATATCGCCCCGCCGTCGCCGACCGCTCGATTGTCGCTCGAAAAAAGTTGAAGTAATTTTTTCCACCTTTTACCTGCGGAGATGTCAATCCGTCAAGCATTTGGTCAGAAATTGGTCAAGTAGCGGCTGATACGGTCGGCGTCGACAACCAAAACCGATAGAAGTTTTGGCCCCAGAAGCAGGGAGGTTCCCATGGCATATTACTGGCCCCAGTACGGCGTCGCCATCGAGGTCGACGACGATCCCTATCTCCTGCCTTTCGACGAAGAGGCGTTCCCCGATACGGCGGTCTACCACGTCACCACCGATGTTATCTGCGACCCCGAGTCGTTCTCGGCGCTCGCCCACCACATCGCGCGTATCCACGACATCGAGCTCCCTCACGACTTTGACGAGCTCATCTACTCGCGCCGCCTGATGCTTCACATGCTCTTTGGAGCGGACCCGTCCACGTTCGCACGTGTCTACACCACCAAGGACGCCGCATGAGTGCGAAGAAGCCGCCCCGCCTCGCAGGACTGGGGCGTCGCAAGAAACTCGTCGTTGTCTGCCTGGCTATCGTCTGCGCCCTCATCGCCGTAGGGCTATACGCCTGGCAGTCGCAGCCCGTGCCCGAAGCGGGCGCCTCAGTCACGACGGCAGAGGGCAAATCGCGACAAGAAATCCAAGATGAGCTCGATGCCATCGTCCGCGACAACATGATGACGATTTCGGTCGCGCCGGTCGCTCAGCTACAGGAGGACGGCAAGCTGCGCGTCAACGTGCAAAACGTCCAAGACAATAAATTTCCCCAGCGATTCCGCGTCATCCAAAACGACGAGACCATGTACGAATCCGGTGTGGTCGAGACCGGCAAGACAATCGAGACGTGCCCCGCCGGCGACATCAAAGAAGGCGAGGCATACATCGAGATCCAGGCACTCGATGCCAAGACCCTCGACAGCCACGGCAATCCGACACGTGTCAGGGTACGGGTTGAGCAAGCCGAGAACTAGCTTTTTCGGCCGACGCGGCACCGCACGCAATTCACCAGCATTCGTCCAATCATCGCGGGGACGGCCCGCGGCGAATAGAAAGGAACGACCATGGACATCACCAGGAACATGAACGGAGCCAGAGCGCTCGTCGTGGGCGCAGGGCTCGCGCTCGCGCTCGCAATGGGCGCCGCCCCGACGCCAGCTCTGGCAGCCGGGCGCGTTGGAACCACGAAAGTAATGGTCAGGACCGAGATCGACAACGTAGAGTTCAAAGTTCCGACGGTTATTCCCTTCGTCGCCAAGGCCGACGGCACGCTTCAGGGCCCCTCAGAAGACGCGACCACCATCGACAATCATTCGGCCTACGGCATCCATGTCACCAACATGAAGATCGACGCCATGAACACCTGGACCATTGCCGCCGACGCCAAGGCCGGAACCGCGCAGAATTCCATCGACTTTAAGGTCGGCCCCGACGGCGCACTCCAGAACGCCAGCGCCGCAATGCAGGAGACGGGCCTCGATCTTTCCAAGAATGCAGCCTTCGACATGGGCTACCAGGGCATTGCCGGCGGCACGGACAAAATTAAGCTCAAGACAAGCGGAAACGTCGCCCGCGTCACGCGCGACATCTTCCGCGTAACCGGCGAAGGCGATCAGGTTGCAACGATCACTTGGACGGTCGAGCCCGGTGCGCACACGGCATAAGGCTATCGCCCTGGCCGCCACCGTCAGCATCCTAGCGTTTGGGCCAGCCATGGCCTTTGCCCAGCAAGAACAGGCACAGGCCGCCACGCAAGTGACGGTCGATCTCTCGGAACTCGACCGCGGCGACCGCGAGGAACCGTTGGCGCAGACAGGCGACAGACGATGGCTCTTGGCAGTAGGTGCCACAGCAGCAGGCGCGGGGACCGCCGGCCTCGGTCTGCACATCAAACACAGCCAGAAACAAAACACGGATAGGCCGCACTAAATTAGCTAAGGAGACCCCATGGCATCGAAGAACCTTTTGCCCGTCGTCGCACTCTGCGGCGCGCTCGCAACCGGAACGCCTGTCGCCGCTTGGGCGACTCCCGTCATGGCAGACTCCTTACCAGCAGCCCTAAGCTCCGCACCAAATCCGTCGAGCGCCATTGCGTGTAAGCGTTTTTCGATTGCACAGGCCGCAATCTCAACCTCGGGATGCCTTCGTCGTAATACGGACGGCTCGATAGTCGTGGATATCAATCGTTCGAACAAGGTAAACGGCTCCCAGGCGGGGTGCGCCGTCTGCACGTGGCGCTCGGTTGTGCTCGATGCAGATGGCGATCCATGCAATTTAGAGCTGCGCATCGACATCGCTTCGGTCGATGACTCGGCGAACGGAGCGAAGGTCGCCTTTGACGGTGCGTTTTTCGAGAAAGGAGGCGGTATATGTCTGGGCTGCGCCGCCGCGAATGCAGACGACACGCAGCCCACCCTCTCATTCACGGCATCGTTGCGGCTGGCCAAAGCCGGCACCGATGCCATCGCGGCGGGAGAAACGTCCCTGCTGTTCTACGCCGCCAGCACCAAAGATACAGACGCTCATTTCGAGAAGCCAGCCGGATCACTCAGCCTTACACGAGGGATAGAGGCAGGCCCTATTGAAATCGATGCCCACGCGCAAAGCAGGCAACGCATTCTTGCCGACCCGGCGCTTCTCGAAATGGAGTGGAACGGATCCGGAGCCATCGGAATTCTCCCCTCCGCGCTTGACGCCAAGACGCTCCCCTCAAACGACGAACCCATCAACGCAACCATACAAGAAGAGAGTGCGGACAAGGAAGCGGGTGCGGGCGACACGTCATCGCCGACAAACAGCGTCCCAGCTTCTTTCGAAGCACCGAATGAGCCCGCTACCGATCAAAACGATCCCGAGCTCGCGGACAGTCTGGGGCTTGCTGATCCTCAAGAAATCGATGTAGGTAACTGCTGCGTGTTTGCCGCGCTCGACCACACGGAGGTCATCGACGCTGCAAGCATCGAAGTTGCCGCCGCCAATCAGCCCGTCCGCAAGTCGGCCATCATCGCATTTCCTGAATCCATCGAAGTCGTCTTTTTGCCATCGGGCGAGGTCGTGGCCCCAACACTGCTCACCTTGTTGGGCGCCAAGAATACTCGAAACGAAATTAAAAAGGTCACGGTTGTCGACCCTGCAACCACCGCTAAATTGCGCCTATACGCCGTTGCCCCAGACGGAGGCAAGACCTTGGAATTCGATGGCGACACACTCCTAGCCTGGCGACGTCTGGACATTATGCAAGACGTCTCGTATCAGATCGAACTCGAAGGGTTTGATCGTACCCGCGATGCCAATATCATCGCCGCGGCTATTGAATCCCCACAGCGGCTTATGACACTGCGCTTTGACTACTATCCCTATGTCCCGACAACCACCTGAGGCTTAAATACTGCGCGTCGTTGCTAATACCACTTATATAACGTATTAGATGAGTCGCGATGTGTCTCGCATTCCATTCTGCTACGATTGCCACGTTGGCATCAATACAGGAGGGCTCATGCCGGGCTTGGGAACAATCATCAACGTTGTCCTTTTAGTTGCGGGCGGTCTTTTGGGATTAGCGGGCGGTCGCTTTATCACACCGCGTATCCAAGACACGCTCATGAAAGCGTCGGGGCTGTGCGTCCTGTTTATCGGCCTTGGCGGCACCATGCAAAAGATGCTCCTTATCGATGGAAAGGCGCTGTCGACCACCGGTACCACCATGCTCATCGTCTCATTTGCGCTCGGTTCGCTCATCGGCGAGGCCGTCGACTTGGAAGCCGCCATTGAGAACCTTGGCGAATGGCTCAAGCGCAAAACCGGCAGCGAGGGCGATAACGAGTTCACCAACGCTTTTGTCTCGACTTCGCTCACCGTGTGTATCGGCGCCATGGCCATTGTGGGATCGATTCAGGACGGCCTGTTCGGCGACTGGTCAACGCTTGCCCTCAAGGGCGCACTGGACTGCATCATCGTCTGCACCATGACGGCCTCACTTGGCCGCGGCTGCATCTTTTCCGCCCTGCCCGTCGCCGTGTTCCAGGGGACGATCACGCTGTTTGCCGGTGCACTCTCCCCCATCATGACCACGGCAGCCCTCGACAGCCTTTCGCTCGTAGGCTCCATGCTCATCTTCTGCGTCGGCGTCAACCTTATCCGTCCTCAGACCTTCCGCACTGCCAATATGCTTCCCTCCGTCATCATCGCCGTCATCTACGCCCTCCTGTTCTAAATCTATCTACGTAGCGGTATCTCGAACATCTGTTTGATGCTGTGCTATGATATGAGGTCACCGTAGCTGCGTTCGAGAGGAGGAGCGGTGGCCGACCAGGACATCAAGATGCTCATCGAGCGCATTATGGCCGAGGCTCGGACCCATCAGTCCGCCCGCTTCTCAAACGAAATCTACGCAGACGAGCCGATTCTCAAGACCGGCCGACAGATGCAGAACTTCCTCCCCGACCAATACCGCAAGATGCGTGAGATATCGCGTTGGCAAGAAGACCCAAAGGGCGGCGCGGGCCGTTGGCTTTCGGAAGCCGAACTTTTCTACCGCCAAGGTCTGCTGATGGCCGACTTCGAGGACGATTGCCCCTACAACGGCACCTTTAAGTCGTACTTTCCCACCTACAATGCCATGAGCGATCGACAGTTGCGCGGCTACTTTACCTGGCGTGCCCAAGTGCGCCGCGGCAATATCGAGGAGACATCGACCTCGTTTGCCTTTCTGTATCTCTACGAATTGATCTGCGGCATTGGCGTCGACAATCCGCGTGACGGCTATGGCAAGATCAAGGCATTTTGGGATGCCTATCGCGCCTTTGAACCCGGCATCGACCGGTTCGCACGCGTGTGGCTGCAGGACTACGCCGTGTTCCATGAGCTCGACCCCAAGCTGCTTCGCGACTCTAAAACCGTCGCATTCGACAACGCCCTCATCGAGCTGCGCCGCGCAGCGCGAGACCTTGTACCCGCGCCGGCGCCGTCAGACCTGCCGCCTGCGCGTCGCAAGACCTCCGGGCCCACGCTTCCCCTTCCGCCCGATGAGGCACATGAGGAGCGGCTCATGGCTGCCATCGACGCACTCTCGACATACAACCTGAATAGCTCACGGCTCGACCGTTCCCACCATCGCGACCTGCGCCACGTGGCATGCGCCGTGTATGTCCGTATGGCGCGCTACTATGACACGCACCGAAAAAACGGCATCGTAGCGAGCTTGTTTGGGGAGGAGACGGCCATGCCCTACACCATGTTTGCCTCGGCCGTGTTCTTTGCTCCCGAGCGCCACGAGGACTGCGAATATCGCCTGGACCCCATTCACATCTACCGTTGCCAAAATGGCTTTTGGGAATGCATGCGCATCCACGGCAGCAGACAAAAAAGTAGCAAGCTCGGTGAGATGATGCGCGCTTGTGACCAGCGCCTGCGCCTGGCGCTGGATCCCGGCCATCCCCTTAAGGAAGAAAAGATCCCCAAATATCTGGCTAAAATTATCGATGACGAGATCACGGCATGGCTTTCATGGGATGCCGCGCATCAGCCCGTCAAGATCGATATCGACCTAAGCCAGCTGGGGCACATTCGGAGCGCCGCCGCACAAACGCGCGAGGCGCTTTTGATCGACGAGGAGCGCGAGGACGGCACGCTTGCGGATGCCGAGGCGGCAGTTGCCGAACGACGGGAAGCCGAGCCCGTGGCCGACGCGATCGCCGAACCAGTCGCGACGACCATGCAGCAGGACGAGGCTAGCGAGCCGACCATCTCCACCGAGCAGTTTGGCGTCGTAGCCCCGCTCCTCGCATCGGCGCCCACGCCCGCCGACACCGCGTCCGCACTCGACCCCGCCGCAGACGCCTATCTTCGAGCACTACTCGAGCAAAACGCAGCGCAGACGGCATCGGCGGTGGCAAAGTCGGGCAAGAGTGAGGACATGCTCGTCGACAGCATCAACGAAGTGCTCTTTGGCCTGGTGGGCGACACCATTATTGAATTTGGCCCAGCAGGACCGCAAATTATCGAGGACTACGAAGCAGACGTGAGAGGATACTTAGACCATGAGTGATACCGCATCCGCAGCACCCCGCGTGCCCAGGCGCGTCGCCGCCGTCATTCTCAACTCGCTCAAGGGCGGCGTTGTCCCGCGCATTGGCCTTCCCTATATCACCGTGGGGCGAGAGGTCGAGATCCGTGCTCTGCTCACCGACCTGAGCCTCATCGCCGATGGCGGCGCAAGCTTCCGTTTTCTAGTCGGTCGCTACGGCGCCGGCAAGAGCTTTTTGCTCCAGACCATCCGAACGCATGCCATGGGCGAAGGCTTTGTGGTCGCCGATGCCGACCTTTCCCCCGAACGCCGTCTACAGGGCGGCCAGGGCCAGGGCCTCGCCACCTATCGCGAGCTCATCCGCAACATATCGACCAAGACGCGCCCCGAGGGTGGCGCGCTCAACCTTATCCTGGATCGCTGGGTCGCCTCGTGTGCCGACGCCGATGAGTCTGCCGTTAATGCCCAACTGGCCCCGCTCGAGGAGATGGTCCACGGCTTTGACTTTGTCCGCATGCTCCGCCGTTATCGCACGGCCGTCTCGGAGGGTGACGAAGACGCCATGAGCCGCGTGACCAAATGGATTCGCGGCGAGTACCGCACCAAGAGCGAGGCGCGCGCCGAGCTAGGCTCCTCGACCATCATCAGCGACGACGACTGGTACGACTACGTTAAGCTCATTGCGCGCTTTTTGGTCTGCAGCGGCTACAAGGGCATGTTGGTGCTCATCGACGAGCTCGTGAATCTATACAAGATTCCCAACGCGATCACGCGCCAATATAACTACGAGAAGATCCTGACCATGTACAACGACACGCTCCAGGGCAAAGCGCAGTACCTGGGCGTGATCATGGGCGGCACGCCGACCTCTATCGAGGACCGCCGCCGCGGCGTCTTTTCCTACGAGGCCCTTCGGAGCCGTCTCGCTCAGGGCCGTTTTGCGCGCGATGATCTCAAAGACATGCTCGCGCCCATCATCCGCCTGCAGCCGCTCACCTACGAGGAGCTGCTGGTGCTCATCGAAAAGCTCATGCAAATTCACGCCGGCTACTTTGGCTGGACGCCCACGCTTACCGAGAACGACTTGGTGGACTTCCTCAAGATTGAGTTTGGCCGCGTGGGGGCCGACACGCATCTGACGCCCCGCGAGGTCATCCGCGACTTTATCGAACTGCTCGATATCCTGTGTCAAAACCCCGATGCTAACGTGGCCGAGTTACTGCAAAGCGTCGGTGGCGACGCGCTGGCGCCGGCAGCCGCAACAGACGACACCGGCACCGCAGGCGGCGACCGCAACTTCGCCGAGTTCACCATCTAACCTGCCAAAAAGGGACAGGTTTATTTTGGCAGGTTTTATCTGGGCAAACGCCGATGTTGCAAGATATCGAGCCGTTGCCCGTTGCGTTGATCAGCCCGTTGTTGAGAGGAGGTCCCATGAACGCCTTTGACCGATATGCCCCGTTTATCCAAGACTTCATCTACTCCCACGATTGGGAGAGTCTGCGCTCCATCCAGGTTGCGGCGGCAGATGCCATCTTCAACACGCAAGACAATGTGCTCCTGACGGCATCCACGGCATCTGGCAAAACTGAGGCGGCCTTCTTTCCCATCCTGACCGAGTTTTGGGAGAACCCGCCCGCGAGCGTGGGCGCCCTCTACATTGGCCCCCTCAAAGCACTCATCAACGACCAGTTCGTTCGCCTCAACGACCTCTGCGAAGAGGCCGATATCCCTGTCTGGCACTGGCACGGCGATGTCTCGCAGTCGCACAAGGCCAAGCTCATCAAAAAACCGAGCGGCATCTTGCAGATTACGCCCGAATCACTCGAGGCGCTCCTGATCCATAAGCACATGGCGATCCCGCGCATGTTTTGCGACCTGCGCTACGTGGTCATCGACGAGGTCCACTCGCTCATGCGCGGCGACCGTGGCGGGCAGACGCTCTGCCTTGTCGAGCGACTCTCGCGCATGGCCGGCGTGCAGCCCCGCCGAATTGGCCTTTCGGCCACCATCGGCGACCCCGAGCGCACGGGTGCCTTTCTCTCACAGGGAACGGGGCGCAACTGCGTTATCCCCCGTTTTGAGGAACCGCGCCGCGTGTGGCGCATCTCCATGGAGCACTTCTATAACTCGGGTCCCCAGGCGCAGCAGCGAGGATTCGAGAGCGCAGGTCCCCAAGAGGCCGAGGTGCTTGCGTGCGAGCGCATCGAGGCGGCGACGCCCACGGCACTACCCACCGGCACCCAGGACAGACGTCACAGCGGACAACTCACGCAGGAGGAGCGCCGCCAGCGTCGCGAACAGGCACAGGACAAGGCTACTTCCAGGGATCGCCGCGCTTCCTCGGCCCCCGAGGGCGAAGTCGACATCCCACGGGCAACCGAACAGGCACTTCTCAACCCCACCGACACCGCACCCGACAACGCCGACCCCGGCATGGGCTACATCTTTGAACATACCCGCGGCCGCAAGTGTCTGGTCTTTGCCAACTCGCGCGAGGAGGCAGAGGCCGTGTGCTCCATGTTGCGCAGCTACTGTGATAACCGGCACGAGCCAGACCGCTTCCTTATCCATCATGGCAACCTCTCGGCATCGCTACGCGAGACCGCCGAGGAGATCATGCGCGACGAGGAACAGGCGCAGACAACCGTCACCACCTCCACGCTGGAGCTCGGCATTGATATCGGTCGCCTGGAGCGCGCGTTCCAGATCGATGCACCGTTTACCGTCAGCTCCTTTTTGCAGCGCATGGGACGCACGGGACGCCGCGATCTTCCGCCCGAGATGTGGTTTGTCATGCGCGAGGAGGAACCCGAGCCGCGCACGATGATGCCCGAGACCATTCCGTGGAAGCTCCTCCAGGGCATCGCGCTCGTACAACTCTATCGCGAGGAAAAGTGGGTCGAGCCGCCCGAGCTCGATCGACTCCCCTACAGTTTGCTCTATCACCAGACCATGTCGACGCTCGCCAGCACCGGCGAGCTCACACCGGCCGAGCTTGCTCAGCGTGTGCTCACGCTCAGCTATTTCCACCGCGTCTCAGCCGATGACTATCGCATTCTGCTGCGCCACCTCATCAAGATCGACCACATCCAGGCCACCGAGGGCGGTGGGCTCATCGTGGGTCTCGCGGGCGAGCGCATCATCAACAACTTTAAGTTCTACGCTGTGTTCCAGGAAAACGAGGAGTTTACCGTTCGCAGCGAATCGGCCGAGCTGGGCACGATCGTCAATCCCCCACCGCCCGGTGAGCGCATCGCCATCGCCGGACACTGCTGGATTGTCGAGGAAGTGGACTGGAAGCGTCATACCGTCTTTGCCACGCAGGTCAAGGGCCGTGTGCCGGCCTACTTTGGCGACTGCCCCGGCGACATCAATACACGCGTACTCGAGCGCATGCGCAAGGCGCTCAACGAGCACGCGGCATATCCGTACCTCATGGGCAACGCACGGGCACGCCTTGCACAGGCTCGTCATACCGCCGAGATTTCGGGCGCGGGAACTAAACCGCTCATTAACCTGGGCGGCGACACCTGGGTGCTCTTCCCCTGGTTGGGAAGCTACGGCTTTTTGGCGCTCGAGCGCATGCTCAAGATTAAATGCGCCGCGGAGCTGGGCCTTCGCGGGCTCGATCCGTCGCGTCCATACTTTATGCAGTTTAAGATGAAGGCCGATGAGGAGACGTTCTTTGAGGTGCTCGCCGCCGAGGCTGAGAAGGACTTCGACCCCATCGAGCTCGTCTATCCCGGCGAGGTGCCTTATTTTGATCGCTACGACGAGTACGTTCCCGAGGAGCTTGTGCGCAAAGGCTTCGCCGAAGGCGTGCTCGATATCGAGGGCATGAAGCAGCGCATCCGCAGCTGGCGCGACCACGCATAAGACCAGTCTTTCTGGGACGGGGCTTGTTGAGCTACTTCTTGGCCAGGCGCCGGCAGCATGATTTTTCTGGGACGGGGATTAAAAAATCATTAGGTACAGAATGATTTTTTAATCCCCGTCCCAGAAAAATCATGCCCGTAGCTAAAAAAGCCCCGTCCCAGAAAGACTAGTCGCAGGGAGACGCGCTAGTCATGGAGGGTAGCGCCGAGAAAGTCGGCGTCGAAGGGCACGGCTTCGGCAAAGGCGTAGTCGCCGTCGCTGGCGATGAGCAGGTAGTTTTCCTCGCCACCGAACTCTGTATCGCAACATGGGACCACCCAGGCGTGGGCGAACACCTCGAGTGCCGTGGCAGCGCAGTCGCGCAGGAACGTCACATCGCTCCCCTCGTTCGCGCTCACGATATTGGCCACGTAGATACCCCCGGGGTTCAGGCTGCCCCGCACTAAACGCAATGCCTCAACCGTCGCCAGCTCGCGTACGGGCTCGGCACCGCCAAAGCAATCGCTCA
>CAJMMA010000027.1 GCA_905214435.1 uncultured bacterium | reverse complement strand
AAAGCACATTAAGTGCTTTCCTTTGCGTGCGGAACTCGCGACAAACTTAACCGCCCCGCCCGGCAGGCGAGCTGCGATAACTGGGTCGGTCCAAGAAATATCGTGCGAAAGGAATTCTGGCTGAATTACTGTTCGTGTGTGAGATCCGGTTGATGGGGCTTTGTATGCCCATCTTGAGGACTGAGGAGTGTCCCGGGGTGCCGGCAGGAATGGAACGTCCCTAAGTGCCGGGCTGTATGAAAAAGGCGGGGGCTCCTGGTGGAGTCCTCGCCTTTGTTACAGGGGGCGATGTTATTCGCGTACTGTGGGATTAGACCAGGCGGGCGTTGATCGTCTTGGCGATCTCGGCGGCGTCGGTGGAACCCTTGACGGTGGCACGGAAGTCCTGGTCCATGAGTGCCTCGGCGACCTTGGACAGGATCTTGAGGTGCGTGGTGCCAGCCTGTGCACCCGGGATGAGCAGCGCGATGGCCACGTTGACGGGAGCGCCGTCCATGGTGTCCCAACCGGTCACGCCGGACTCGTCCTTGACGACGATGACAGCGGCCTCGGTAATGGCGTCAGATTTGGCATGCGGGATGGCAAAGCCCTCCATCATGCCAGTGGTGCCCTCGGCCTCGCGGGCCAGGAAGGCGTTCATCACGGCGTCGGCGTCGCCGGCGATACCGGCCTTGACGGCCTGGTTGGAGACAAAGCTCAGGGCCTCGTCACGAGAAGCGAAGTCCTCGGCGACAAAGACGTTCTCGACCTTCACGAAGTCGGCAGCCTCGGCCTTAGGGGACTCGACAGCAGCGGCCTTGGGGGCCTCAACCGTCTTGGCTGCAGGAACGGCCTTCTGATTCTTCTCGAAGTCGTGCTTCTTGAAGGCCACGAACAGGATGCCACCGACAACAGCACCGATGAGGATCGCGAGGACCCAAAGCGGACCGTTCTCGACAACGGGCAGGACCAGGAAGCCACCGTGAGGCGCCGGATCGTGAACGTTGAACATAATGGTCAGGATCGAAGCGATAGAGGAACCGAGCATCATGATGGGCATGACCGGCCAGATGTTCTTGGTCATGAACGGAATGGCGCCCTCGGTGATGTGGGTGCAACCAAGAATGAGGTTGACGATACCGGCGTCGTGATCCTCCTGGCTAAAGTACTTCTTGCCGACAACGACGGCAAAGGTGGTGATCAGCGGCGGAACGATGCAGGCGGCGGAGACGGCAGCCATGAAGTTGGTGCCGAAGTTGTAGGTATCGGTGCCAACGCCAGCAGCCAGTGCCTCGGTGAGCATAGCGGTACCGGTGACGTAAGCAGCCTTGTTGACCGGGCCACCCATGTCAAAGGCACACATGCAGCCGATGGCAAGACCCAGGACAACGGCGCCAGAGGCGGACAGGCCCTTGAGGAAGTCCATCATGGCAGTGTTGATGGCAGCCATGGGGCCGGAGATGCCGAGCATGACCAGACCGACGATAGCCGTCGAGAACAGCGGGTAAAGGAAGATAGCCTTGAGGCCATCCAGGTTCTTGGGCAGACCGGCAAAGACCTTCTCGAGCAGCAGGATGACATAACCGGCGAGGAAGCCGCCGACGATGCCGCCCAGGAAGCCGAAGCCCACGCCGGCGCCACCGGCGTCGATCATGCCGGTCTCGGCGTTAACAGGCAGGCCCTGGATGGCGATCATACCGGCAACAAAACCGGGGACGAGCGCCGGTCGCTTGCCGATGGATTCGGCGATGTAGGCGGAAAGCACCGGAACCATGAGGTTCATGGCGATGCCGCCGATGATCTTCAGCATCGCAGCAAAGCTGTTGTAGTCAGACGCCGTCGAATCGAAGGACGTAATGCCCCACAGGAACGAGACGGCGGTCAGGACACCACCGGCGACGACGAAGACCAGCATATGGCTGACGCCGTTCATAAGGTGCTTGTAGATGACGTGGCCGATAGACTCCTTCTCCTCGACCTCGTCCTCGACATCGGCAGCGGCTGCAACCGTGTTGTCGCCCTTGGCGGCGAGCGCGCGGTCAATCAGCTTACCGGCGGCCTCAACGGACAGAGCCTTGGAAACACCAACGGAAACCATGGGCTTGCCGGCGAAACGCTCAGCCTGGACATCCTTATCGGCTGCGACGACGACGGCCTTGGCACCGGCGATCTCGCTCTTGGTGAGCTCGTTCTCGACACCGACCTGGCCATGGGTCTCGACCTTAATGGTCAGACCTCGCTCGGCAGCTGCCTTCTCCAGCGCCTCCTTCGCCATGAAGGTGTGCGCGATGCCGGTCGGGCAACCGGTGGCGGCGATGATGTCAAACTTAGCCATGTGTCCCTCCTTTTTAAGTTTTGCGCCCGCAGGCGCTCCCCTACACGCGCGTCCTTGCGCGCTTTTCCACAACTGAAAGATACCAACCTACCGTCCGCGTGAGAAGAGACAAGGCGCAATTCTCCGGTGAAAGGTTCTTTCATAACCGTAAACGGTAGGTGAAAGTTTACCATCAACACTTGAAACGGCAAGGTGTATCTTGTTATTGAAAATCCCCCTATACTATGACATTACAAAACGATTCCGATTTTCATGCCAACCAGGAGCCATCCATGACCGATAGTAGCAAGAGCGCACTTTCCCTCATTAGTACCCATCAGGGATACAGCGAGTCCGAGCAGCGCATTGTCGACTATATATTGGAGCACCAGTCCGAGGCGCCACGCCTCACGGCGGCTCAGCTCTCGCGCGCCGCCACCACGTCCGAGGCGACCGTTTCGCGCTTCTGCCGCAAGCTTGGCTTTGGCAGCTTCCGCAGCTTTCAGTTTTCGTTGGCGAGGGATTTGGAAAGCCAGCGCAACGAGGGCCTGACTGACGAAGTCTCGCTCGACAATATGGAGCAGAGCCTTAAGAACATCCTGGCTGCCAAGGTGAGCGAGCTTAATGCGACCATCGACGGGATCGACCACGATACGTTGGCGGCTGTTGTGCATGCCCTTAAGCATGCAGGGGTTATTGAGTTTGCGGCTGTGGGCAATACGAACGCGGTCGCGCTCGATGCGACATTTAAGTTTTCGCAGCTGGGCCTTCGCTGCATGGCGAGCACCATCAGCGAGACCTCGATCGGGTTTGCGCTCACGCTACGCCCCGGCGACGTCATCGTGCTCATCTCAAACTCCGGCAAATCGCGCCGTTTGAATCGCATGGCAAAAGCGGCTCGCGACTGCGGCGCAACCGTAGTCGTCATCAGCAGCGACAGCAAATCCCCGCTCGCGCGCCTGGCAGACTACACTTTTAATACCGTCAACCACGAAGCGCTGCTGACGACGGGCGACTTTGCGTTCTCCAAGATCAGCGCCACGATGATCATCGAAGTTATCTACAACTTCCTGCTGCCCGAGATTGAAGACGCTCGCGAACATATCAGCTACTACGAGGAGCTCATCCAGCCGGACAAGGTCGTTGAGTAAAACGCGTAGTGGGACAAAAAATTTCAGTCTATTTTGTCCCACCAACACCGCTGATACGACCTAGCCTCGAACTTCTTCGAGCATCTGCTTTGCGTGGGCCAAGCTTGCCTCGGACTGATCGCCGCTCAACATGCGGGCAATCTCGGCGGTACGCGCTTCGCCGGTTACCTCGTCCAAATGCGTCTGGGGAACATCGCCCGGCTCCTTGCTGACAACATAATGCTTGTCGGCCATGACGGCGACTTGCGCCAAGTGGGTTACGACAATCACTTGATGCGTAGCGGCAAGATCGGCCAGCACACCAGCAAGAGCACGAGCCGTGGAGCCGCCGACACCGGCATCGACCTCGTCAAATACCAGTGTGTCGACGCCGTCAGCATTACCCAAGACCACCTTGCTCGCCAGCATGACGCGGCTGAGCTCGCCGCCCGAGGCAATGCGGCGCAGGGGACGCGGCGTCAAGCCGACACCGCTGCGATACAAAAGCTCGTAGCTTGAAGGACCCGCCGGCGTCCACTCGGCGCGCGGAAGATCACGCGACTCCCAAACGAGCTCGTCGCCGCCCATCTCCAGGCGCGCCATTTGGCGGCCAACCTCGTGACAAAAACGCGGAGCAGCGGTATTACGCGCACGCTTGAGTGCCTTGGCGGCAGCGAACAGCTCGCGCTCGGCGCTCCCGAGTGCCTCACGCGCCTTTTTGATCTGTTCATCGCCATCATCGACCAGGGACATCAGCTCTTGCGAGCGATCGCGCATGGCAAAAACATCGTCCATGGTGGGACCCCACTGACGCAACAGGCCCTTGAGATCGGAATACCGCTCACGCATGCGAGCGAGCTCGCGCGGGTCGAAGGCGACGCCATCGCGATAGGCACGAAGCTCGTTCGCGCTATCCTCAAGGGAGATGCAGGCATCCGAAAGCGCATCGGCAATGTCGCCCAGTTTGCGATCGACGGTAGCCATACGGGAAAGCTCTGCCACGGCGCTGTTCACGGCATCGAGCGCTCCACCTTCGGCGGCAAGCGATGCATGGGCATCGTTAGCTGTGGCAACCAGTACCTCGGCATGTTCGGAGCGCGGCAGCAGTTCCTCGAGTTCCTCATACTCACCCGGCTTGGGGTCGACCTCGGCGATACGCTCCAGGGCGAAGCGCGCCTCCTCGACGCGACTCCCCTGCGCACGCGACGCCTCCTCTACGCGACGGACCTCCTTGGCAGCCGCACGCGACGCCTTGAAGCAGGCACGGTAACGGTCGAGCGCCTCGAGCGCAGAGCGACCAGCCCAGGCATCAACCATGGCAACATGATGCGCCGGATCGAGCAGACGCTGATGTTCATGCTGGCCGCACAGATCCATCATCACGCCGACGCGCTCGGAAAGCTCGCGCACGCTGGCGATGCGGCCGTCAATCTTGACGCGGCTGCGACCCTCGGCAGAAAGGCTGCGCTGCACGGTAAAGCCCTCCGTGTCGTGCGGGCCGTCGAACAAGCGTGCCTCGACGCTCGCCAGCGCCTCTCCCTCGCGCACGGTCGACGAATCTGCACGCTCGCCCAAAATGAGCTTGAGCGCCGAGAGCAGCGCGGTCTTGCCGGCACCGGTCTCGCCAGTCAAAACCGTTAGGCCCGCACTCGGCACCAGCGTCGCCTCGCGAATGAGTGCAATGTTGGAAACCTGCAGCTCATCGATCATGACGCACTCCGTAGAACACGCGGCTCACGGAGTTATAGAAGCTCTCGGGACCGTAATCGAGAAGCAGCACATCTCCGGGACCGCGACGCACCGCCACGCTCTCAACGGTGCCATCGCAGGTAATAAACTGTCCATCGATAGCGATCGCCGGAACACTCGGACGGTCATCAGACATAAAGATCTCGACGACATCACTCGGCGAGGTCAAAAAAGCGCGAGCCTGAATGGTATGCGGGGCGATGGGCACACAGACCATACCCGTGTAATCGGGGCTGACAATGGGACCGCCGGCGGAAAGCGCATAGCCGGTGGAGCCGGTCGCCGTCGAAACGACGACACCGTCGCCGCGCAGGCGATCGATATGATGGCCGGACACCGTGATGTCAAACTCAACCATATCGGACAGGGGGCCGCGCGTAAGTGCCATATCGTTGAGGGCAAACGTGCGCACGACATCCTTCGTGCCATCGTCGCGCACGGACACGATATCCGCGGCGATGGTGGCGCGGCGGCTCACGTGCAGCTCACCGGACAGAGCATCGCTCACGACCTGCAGAATGTCGCGCTCCTCGGGGCTCGCAGCAGTTAAAAAGCCCAGGTGACCATAGGAAAGACCAAGGATAGGAATCTCGCGATGGTTGAGGATGCGGGCAGCGCGCAGCAACGTACCGTCGCCGCCGAGCGTAATGACCAGATCTGAGCCATCAATATCAGGCGTGCTTTGAATCTTCGATCGCTGGTCGGCAGCCCATGCGACCTCGTAGCCCTGGCGCGAAAGCCAAAGCTCGAGCATCAGGCCGCTCTCGACCGCCTCTTGCTTGTAGTAATTGGGAACCAGAAAGACCTTCATAGCGTTGCAGCTTTCTCGCTCAAAGCCGATACCTGGGATTGCAGCTCATCGTCGGTGCGTTCACCAGGGGCAAACCTTGTGCCGTACAGGAAAAACTCAACGTTGCCCTTAGCGCCATGGATGGGCGACACGCACACGTCAAGCGGAAACAGGCCCTTGGCGGCAAAAAGCTCAATCGCCGCCACGAGCGTATCGCGGCGGACGGCGGGGTCGGTCACGATACCGCGCTCGCCCACCAGCGCAGCCGGCGCCTCAAACTGGGGCTTTACGAGCGTGCAGAACGAACCCGAAGGCTTCAGGCACGCCAGCACCGCATCGATAATGTTCGCGATGCTGGTAAACGAGACATCACAAACAGCCAGGTCGATGGCGCCGGCATAGCCAAGCTCAGGCAGCTGCGTCACGTTGGTGCGCTCATGCAGCGTCACGCGATCGTCCTGACGCAACGACCAATCGAACTGTGCGCGACCAACGTCCACCGAGACAACGGTCGCAGCTCCGCGCTTGAGCAGGCAATCGGTAAAGCCGCCGGTAGAGCAGCCTACGTCCAGGCAGGCAAGGCCCGTGGGGTCGATACAAAACGCATCGAGCGCACCCTCAAGCTTAAGGCCGCCGCGCCCAACGTACGGAATGCGCCCCTTAACGTGCAGCGGCAGGCCCGGCGTCACCTTGAGCCCCGGAGAGGTCAAACGCTCACCGCCGCTCGAAACCAAGCCGGCCATAAGAGTGCGAAGGGCATCCGCGCGATCGGCGCAGATGCCCTGTGAAATCAGTTCGTCATCAAGACGCACGCGTTTCATGAATGCCATCAACCATTCGTATCCGGAGATGCGGCTAGCTATCCTGGGATTCGTTTGCCGCATCCTCATCGTATTCCTGCTCGAGCTTATCGGCCTCACGCGGCGTCAGCTCAAACTTGTCGACCATATCGACCGCGCGGGAGCCCAGCTCAATCGCTTCGTCAAACAGATCGAGTGAACGCTCCAAGGACGTATCCTTGGAGCGAACGGTAGCGATGATCTGGTCCAGACGGTCCGAGATCTCGTCAAAGTTGCGGACAGAACCCTCTGGCATGGCTACTCCTCGACGGAGTCGGACTCGACGGCCTCAGCAGCGTCCACATCCTCGGCAAGTACACCGGCGGTAGCCTGAGCGGCAGCGACCTTGGCGGCAGCCTCAGCAGCCTGGGCCTCCTCGCGAGCGCGATCCTCGGCCAGCAGTTCCTGGTACAGGTCCTCGCCCGGCAACTCCTCGCTGCGCGCGATCTTGCCCAGCACGCCGTTGACGAACGACGCGGACTGGTCGGTGCCATAGGCCTTGGCAAGTTCGACGGCCTCGTTGATCACGATAGCGTCCGAGACCTCTTCGTCGGTGAGGAAGCGCATCTCGTAGACGGCGATACGCAGCAGATTGCGGTCGGCGCCGGGCATGCGCATAAGATCCCAGTTCTTGGCGACGGCGCGCAGGGCACAGTCGATGCGATCGATATGCTCGTAGGCACCGCGGCACAGCTCCAGCGCATAGGGGTCGAGGGGGCCCTTCGAGATCAGGAAATCGCCCTCGAGGACGCGCTCGAGCGGACTGTCCGTGGCCTCGGCCTGGAACAGCAACTGCAGCGCCTGACTGCGGGCAAGCGTACGCCCGCGATAAACCTTAAGGCTCAAAGGTTACTCCTTGGGGAAAACGAGGCCGTCGATGCAAACGTCAACGCGCTCGACCTCAACGCCCACCTGGGCATCGATGGCAGCGACCACGGCAGCGCGAACGGCCTCGGCGAGTTTCTTGAACGGATAGCCAAAGAACACCACAACGCGCACGGTGAGTGCGAGCTTGTCGCCGACGACCTCGGTCTCGACCGCCGGCTCGGAAGCCGGGGCCTTGGACGAGAGCATCATGGAGACAAGGTTGGTGGCAAGGTCCTTGACGCCAACGGAGGCGATGCCCTCGACATCGGACACGGCGCGCGAGACGATGGCGGTCAGAACATCGGGCGAAATGCCGATGCCGTCAATCTTGATTTCCTGGGGCATGAGTCCTCCTAGAAGAGTTGGTTGCTAGACGCGGGAGACGAACTTGCCGTCGCGGGTGTCAACCTTGATGACCTCGCCCTCGTTGAGGTACATGGGGACCTGGATGACAGCGCCGGTGTCGATCGTGGCCGGCTTGGTGGAACCCTGGACGGTGTCGCCCTTAAAGCCCGGGTCGGTCTGGACGATGGTGGTCTCGATGAACATCGGCGGAGTCACGCCCATGAGCTCATCGTCGGCGAAGAGCAGCTGGCAGATGTCGTTCTCGCGCAGCCACTTGGAGTTCTCGCCCACCATGTCCTCGGGAACGGGAACCTGCTCATAGGATTCGTTGTCCATGAAGATGTAGTCGGTGCCATCGTTGTAGAGGTACTGGAACTCACGGGTGGTGAGCATGACGCTCTCGAACTTGGTGCCGGCGTTGCAGGTGTTCTCGACGACGCGGCCGCTCTTGATGTCGCGGGTCTTGTAGCGCACAAACGCGCCGCCCTTGCCCGGCTTGACATGCTGGAACTCGACGATGGTGTAGACCTTGTCCTTAATGCGGAGACCGAGGCCGTTCTTGAAGTCGGCGGTAGAAATGGTAGGCATAGCGACCTTTCTTGTTATGGGCAGAACGCACAAGCGTCCAAATTACATACGAGCGAAATTATACACTTGCAGACGGCGCCTGCAGCGAGCGCATAAAAAGAGAACGCGGGGCGTCCGAATTGCTCCGGAGGCCCCGCCCCAAACTATCTACCGAAGTAGACTAGCAATCGATGACGTGAAGGTCATGCGGCGTCTTGGTGAAGGGCTCGTAGCCGTTCTCGGTGACCACGCCGTAGTCCTCCAGGCGCACGCCGCCCACACCGGGCAGGTACACGCCGGGCTCCATGGTGATAACCGAGCCGACCTCGATGATGCTCTTGCTGCGGTTGAAGTTAGGCAGCTCGTGGATGTCAATGCCCACGCCATGGCCCAGACCATGGTTGTAGTAATCGCCATAGCCGGCATCGCCAATGATCTTCTTGGAAAGCTTGAAAATGTCGTTGCCCTCGACGCCCGGATGAATGGCGGCAACGCACTCCTCGTGCGTACGGCGCACGAGCGCGTACAGGTCGAGCTGCTCCTGGGTAGGCTCGCCCATCACGACGGTGCGCGTCATGTCAGAACGATAATCGCAGTAGCCCGCGCCGTAATCCATGAGGACGAAGTCGCCCTTCTCGATCACGCGGTCGCTCGGAACGGCATGCGGGTTGGCGGTATTGGGGCCGCTCGCCACGATGGAGCCAAAGGCCA
The DNA here is from genome assembly GCA_905214435.1 of uncultured bacterium. Taxonomy (GTDB): domain Bacteria; phylum Actinomycetota; class Coriobacteriia; order Coriobacteriales; family Coriobacteriaceae; genus Collinsella. The sequence continues at coordinate 15,672 of CAJMMA010000027.1, read as the reverse complement.
GGCTGTCGGCACCGTTGGCGAACATAAAGTTCTCGAGCTCGTTGCGAACCTGCTTCTCGGTCATACCGGGCTTAATATAGCCGAGCATGTGCTGGAAGGCGGCGTCGGTGATCGACTGCGCGTGGCGCATGAGCTCGATCTCCTCGGCGTCCTTGATGGCGCGCATCTTACGGATGTCGTCATGCATCAGCGGCAGCATGCAGGCAACGGAGCGGTCCTCCAGGCCACGCTGAATACCCTGGTAGAAATTGATCTGCATGTCGTCCTCGACAGCGCAGACGCGGCACTTGTTGGCCGCGATCTTGCCGGCGACCCAACCGGGGATGGTGCCCTCGTCCATGTCGTAGACCCAGGGGCTGCCGGCGGGCGTGTTCTCCTCAAAGCTGTTGAGATAGCGCGAGTCGGTATGGAACAGGCACTGGTCGGCCGTAATAAACGCAGCATGCGGGAACTCGAAGGTGTAATCGAAGACGCCCTTGACGCCCGTAAGCCAACGAAGGTTGGCCTCGTCGCGCACCACGATAGCGTCGTAGCCACGCTCAACCATCAGGGCACGGACACGCTCGATACGACCGGCAGGACCGGCAGCAAACTCTGACATGCAGATTCCTTTCTTGTTGTCTCTATAAAGACGGAACGGGTCTCAACCGAACGACGGAATCGCGCGCGATTCGCAACCGATTGGAAACCCGCCCCTCAACATGATACGAAAGACGATGTATGTCAATAAATCCTAGAGAAGTTCTTTGCGAGAAGCCAAGTAGGCGTGAGCATGGCGGTCAAGGGCCTCGTCCTCAACGCTCGTTAGACGAATGGCGCCGAGTGCCGCGGGCAGCGGCAACATACTACGGTTCGAGCGGTCAAACTGCTGCCTGCGGAACTCCTCGATATATGAGGCAGGCTCCAGATCGAAGGCAAGCTCCTCGATACCAAAGTCCTCCAGGCAGTCATCGACCTCAAAGACGTAATCGATATCAAAGTCGCAGGCATCATGTGCTAAGCGCGCCTCAAAGCGCATGCCCTCAGACAGCAGCTGGTAGGCAGGAACCTGCGCCGCGGCTTTACCCAGGCAGGCGCGCAGGGTACGCTCCCCCATCTTGCCAAAATCGAGCGCATGGCGGGCGCTCGGGTTCGTGGCCATCAGTACGTCCTTACGGGCAGTCTGAGACCACTGAACGGCATTGACGAGCGCGACCTCCTCGCCCGCGAGAATCTCGGGGACGGTCTCAGTAAACTGATTCCAGCGGGACTTGCTGCTCGAAAGCATGGTGCCAACAAGTACCGCATAGCCGAGCTTGAGGTCCTCGGGGTCCGCCTCGCGAACAAGGTCGAGGTCGCACACGACCAAGCCCGGCTCGGGACGGAACGCGATAGCGGGAAGCGCATTCGTCGACGAGGCGACAAGCGGCTTCATGGTCGTCGCAACCGTGAGCATGGCGTCGAACGTCGTCGGCAGCAAGGCGCACTCGGTGCGACCGCACCACTGATTGGCACACCAACAAACGACCGAGCAGGTCGCCGTGTCACCGACAGCGACAACGAGATCGTCGCAGGTAATGCCGTTAGCCGACAGGGCGCCAAAGACGGTATCGGCATCGGCCAGCGTAGCACCGGCAGGAGAAACCTCGAGGACGAGCAGCGACACGGCAAAACCGGCGTCGACCAGCGCATGCTCGATGACCTCGCCAAAACGCTCGGATGTAGCGTCGTTCCAAACCACCATCGCGCGCTTAGGCTTGCCCACGGCCGAGGCAAACATGCGCGACAGCTCCTCGAACGCGCCCAATCCAACGCGGACATCGACACTGCGGTTTTGGAAATTGATAAGTTGACGGCGAATCATAGCAGTCCACGCTCCAAAAGCATCTCGGCACAAAGGTAGGAAACGTCCTCGAAGGACTTGTTGCGAATATCAAGGGTAATATCGGCGGCCTGGCGATACAGCGGACGGCGATGCTCAAACAGGCGCGCAGCGTGCTCGGGCGAGCGGAAATCGGGCCGGGTATCGGAGCGGCGAATCTGGCGCAACGAGTCCTCAAAGTCGCCTTCGAGGTACACGCATATACCCATCTCATGCATCAGCTCAATGTTCACCGGCGTCTCGACGATGCCACCCCCGCACGACACCAGCAGGCTGCGCTCGCTTTGAAGCGAACGGAGTGCCGAGGTCTCAAGCTCGCGAAAACGATCCTCGCCCTCGGTCTCAAATATCTCGGTCACCGACTTGCCACATCGACGCACAACCAAACGATCGGTATCGATAAAACGCCGCTTGAACATAGTGCCGACGTTGCGCGCGAGCGTCGATTTGCCCGCGCCCAAAAAGCCGATAAAGAAGATATGGTCGCAGCCGTGTTTGATGTGCTGAGACATGGCGAAACCTATTCCTCGCAGGGAAGGTCGCGCAGGGCCCGGCGCTCAAAGATACGGAAGATCTGCGTGTACCACAGGTCCTGGGTTGCCTGCGGCTTGACCAGAATAGTGTCAACGCCGGCAAAGTTACCGCTCCACACGTCCGTGTACAGCTGATCGCCGATCAGCACCGCCTCGTCTGCCGTGGCGCCAAGGCGCTTAAGACCCGCCTTCAAGGCAAACGGGGCGGGCTTCATGGCGTGGCTGATGGCCTCGAGTCCCAGCTCGCGTGCAGAGCTCATGACCTGATCGCGATGCCAGTTGTTGGACACCATGCACAGCTTAAAGCCTTTGGCGCGGGCGGTATCGAGCCAAGCGGAAACCGCGGCGGGAACCTGCTCGGTGTCGCGCGGAACCAGAGTGTTATCGCGATCGAGCAGAATGGCGCGTTTGCCGTCGGCCCACAGGGTATCAAGGTCGATGCGATCGACCGAGGCAACGTATCGTTTGGGGCTAAAAATCCTCATGCTAATTCCAAGACAGTTGATGCTCTTCGTAGGTTTGCGAGAAGTACTCCTCGTCCTGCGTAATGTAGAAATACAGGTCATCGGAGTCGGTCGGCTCAAGCGTGGCCTTGAGTGCCTCGAGCGACGGAGAGCAGATGGGCGTGGGTGGTAGGCCCTCGTGCTTATAGGTGTTATACGGGCTATCGCTCTGCAGGTCGTCGGCGGTAACCTCGCCACCGGTGACATACATCATGGTCGCATCGCTGTTGAGATAGCGCAGACCGTCGAGCTTGCCGGCAAGGCGGTTGTAGAAGACCGAGGCCACGTGCGCACGTTGATCGGCGTTGAGGCCCTCGCGCTCAACGATAGAGGCCAAGTTAACGATGTCGTAGTCGGACATCTCCACACCGTAGCGCTCCTTGATCTTGGCTTCGCAGCTCGCAAAGTCAAGCGACTTGTACTCAGTCTTAAACTGATCGAGCATGGCACGAATCACGTCATCGGCCGTCGGCGAATCACCCAACGAATAGGTCTTGGGGAACAAGAAACCCTCGAGCGAATCGTTGGCGGCGCCCTTAAGGAAGCTATAGTCGTCCACGTAGTTGGAGGCCTTGGCCTGGTTGAGGAAGTCTTCCTTAGAGATGCTGTCGTAGGCCTGGGCCACGCGGTCGGCGACTTGATCGACTGTCAGACCCTCAGGGATAGTCAGCGCATTGGAGCCCGCGTTGGGGCCTTCCATGAGCTGCTGAACAACCTTGGTCGCATCCATGAGTGTGGTGAACGAATAAGTACCAGGCTTGAGCGACATATCGGCGTTGAGCTTTTTCACCGCCGCGTAGTAATCCTTGGGCTTTTCGACGATATGGTTCTCGGAGAGAATCGAGGCGATCGCATCACCCGAAGCACCGTCGGGAATGGTCACCGTAACCTGCTGACCAGCCGTGACCTTCGTATCCTCACCGGCAAAGAAGCCCTTGACGGCAGGCACGACAAAGAAAGCGATAGTAGCAAGCGCAATTACGGCCACCACAACGCCGATGATCATAGGAACCGGAGAACTCTTCTTTTGAGCACCGCGACGAGCATGCGTGTTGTAGCTCGAGCGAGTCGCCGGAGCAACGCCATGCGAACCGCGAGCGTGATGCAAATGCGATTGGGGGACCTGCGTTCGCTGGGTAGGTGCCTGTTGCTTAAAGCGAGCACCGCCTGCAGGCTGAGCCGAACGAGCAGTGGGCTGCTGAGCCGCGTGAGAAGCCGGATACTGAACCGAACGAGCAGAAGGCTGCTGACCCGTCCGTTGAACAGGTTGGGCCGAACGAGAGGAGGACTGCACCGGGCGCGCGGCAGACTGAGCTGCGCGCTGGGTCGGCTGTGCCGGACGCTGGCCAGGCTGGGCAGGGCGCGACGCCGGCTGACGTGTACGATTCGGCTGGCGCGGATCGGGAGCGCTAGGCATGCGAAACCTCCTCGTTTTTACGATCAAGCCACGTCTGCAAAAACAGGCTGGCGGCAATCATGTCAATCTTGCCCCTCATCAGTTTTTCGTTGAGGCCCTGCTCGCGCAGGATACGCTTGGCCTCTTGCGAGGACAGGCGCTCGTCCTCAAACTCCAACGGAAGATCGAGCTCGTCGGCAATCTTTTGCGCAACAGCGGCAACACGCTCGGCCTGGGGACCGGGCTCACCGGCCATGGTCAGGGGACGCCCACTTACCAGGATATCGGGCTCATAGTCCTCGACCAGGTAGCGGAACGTCTTGGCCATACCGGTGACCTCTGCAGCCGGGAGCACCTTGACAGGCATCGCCATCTTGCCATCACGGCTCGAGACGGCGATGCCGATCCTGGTCTCCCCTATGTCCAGCGCAAGCGCGACCACAGCGATTACCTAGATTCTTAGGCGCCGAGCGCGGTCTTAGCGGCCGCGAGGGCATCGGCGATGCCGGCGGCGTTCTTGCCACCGGCCTGGGCCATGTTGGGACGGCCGCCACCGCGACCGTCGACCAGGCCCGCGATCTGCTTGATCACGTTGCCGGCGTGGAAACCGGCCTTGACAGCGTCATCAGAGCCGGCGGCGAGCAGGGCCGGGGTGCCCTTCTCAGTCACGCTGGCGACGACGCAGGCGACAGGACCGGCAACCTTCTGGTGCACGGTATCCCAGACGTTTCGCAGGTCAGCGGCCTCAAGGCCCTGGAGCTCAGCGACGACGAGCTTGTAGCCGTCGAGCTCGACGGCGCCCTCGATGGCGCTGGAGATAGCATCGGAGGAGCCACCGGTCAGCGCCTTCTTAAGCTTATTGGACGTCTCGCGCAGCTCAGCCTGCAGGTTTTCCACGCGGGCGGGAACCTCATCCACACGGCACTTGAGCGCAGCAGCAGCGGCGTCGACGAGCGCCAGACGGTCGGCCATGTAGTCGAGAGCACCCTTAGAGGTCACGGCCTCAATGCGGCGGACGTTGGAGCCCGTAGAGGACTCGGAAATGATCTTGAACAGGCCGATCTCGGCGGTGTTGGCGGCATGGGTGCCACCGCAGAGCTCACGGGAGAACGGCTGGTCCTCGGCGCCCACGGAGACAACGCGGACGACGTCGCCATACTTCTCGCCAAACAGGGCGACAGCACCGGCGGCCTTGGCCTCGTCGATGCCCATGACGCGGGTCACGACCGGCTTGGAGGCGAAGATCTGCTGGTTGACCAGGTCCTCGACAGCCTTGAGCTGCTCGGAGGACAGGGCCTCGAAGTGCGTGAAGTCAAAGCGCAGGTGCTCGGGCGTCACCAGCGAGCCAGCCTGGGAGACATGCTCGCCCAGGACCTGCTTAAGCGCGGCGTCGAGCAGGTGCGTGGCGGTGTGATTGCGACGCAGGAAGCCACGGCGCTCGGCGTCGAGCGCGGCGGTCACGGTAGTACCGACGGTCAGCGTACCCTCGGTGACGTGGGCGACGTGAGCATACAGGCCGTTGTGGTTCTTGGTATCGGAAACGGTCAGCGCAACGCCCTCGGCGGAAAGCTCGCCGGCGTCACCCTGCTGGCCGCCCATCTCGGCGTAGAACGGGGTGCGGTCGAGAACAACCTCGACATCCTCGCCCGCAGCGGCGGACTCGACGGACTCACCGTTGCGAACGATAGCGACAACTTTGGCATCCTCGATCACATCGTTGTCATAGCCGTCGAACTCGGTCGCAGCGACCTTGTCCGAAAGCTCGACCCACACGTCGTTGAAGCTGCCCCAGGCGTCGCCCTTGGCGTTGGCGCGAGCGCGGGCCTTCTGGTCCTCCATGCAGGCGGTAAAGCCGTCCATGTCGACGTCGTGGCCAGCGGTGCCGGCGATCTCGACGGTCAGGTCGATGGGGAAACCAAAGGTGTCGTGCAGCTTAAAGGCAACGTCGCCCGGAAGGACAGCACCCTCGGCAAGCGCGGCCAGGGCCTCGTCCAGGTAGACGCGACCGTTGTCGAGCGTCGTGGAGAAACGCTCCTCCTCGGAAGCGACGATACCCTTGACGAGCGCGACGTTCTTGAGCAGCTCGGGATAGGCCTCGCCCATCTGGGCGTTGACCTCATCAATGAACTTGGTCAGGAAGGCGCCCTCGATGCCCAGCAGGCGACCGTGGAACACGGCACGGCGGAGCAGGCGGCGAAGGACGTACTCGCGACCCTCGTTACCGGGGAGAATGCCGTCCGAGATCATAAAGTCGACGGCACGAGAGTGATCCGCGATGATGCGCAGGGAGCGGCTGGCACCGGAGTAATCGTCGGCGTCATAGGTCTTGCCGCTGATCTTCTCGCCCAGCTTGATGAGGTGCTGCATCAGATCGCCGTCGTAATTAGCGGTCTTGTGCTGCATGATGGCGGCCATGCGCTCCAGACCCATGCCCGTATCGAGGTTGCGGTGCGGCAGCTCCGGCATGGAGCCATCCTCCTGGCGGTCGTACTGGGTAAACACGAGGTTCCAGAACTCAAGGAAGCGATCGCAGTCGCAGCCAGGCTTGCAGTCGGGGCTGCCGCAACCGACCTCCTCGCCCATGTCAAAGTAGATCTCAGAGCACGGACCGCAGGGACCGGTGGGGCCAGCGGCCCAGAAGTTGTCGTCCTCGCCCAAGCGGGAGATGTGGTCCTCGGCAACGCCCAGGGAGCGCCATACGTCATGGGTCTCGTCGTCCTCGGTAAAGACGGTGAAGTACAGGCGATCGAGCGGCAGCTTGAACTCCTTGGTGATGAGCTCAAAGGCCCAAGCGCAGGCCTGCTGCTTGGAGACGCCGCCAAAGGAGAAGTCGCCGAGCATCTCAAAGAAGGACAGGTGACGGCCGTCCTCGCCGATGCAATCGATGTCGTTGGTGCGGACGCACTTCTGGCAGGAGATCGCGCCGATCTCCTTCATGGTCTTCTTGCCCTGGTAGTACTCCTTAAACTGATTCATGCCGGCGTTGGCAAGCAACAGCGAAGGATCGTCGGGGACGAGGGACGAAGAAGGATAGAGCTTAAGACCGCGCTCCTCAAAGAAGTTGAGGAACTTAGAGCGAATCTCGGCCGTAGTCATTGACGGGTAGTCAGCACTCATAGAGGGAATCTCCTCGGTTTCACATCGAAACAGTTCAAACGTAACGATATTACCATCCCACCGCGCCTGTGCAAAAAAGAGGGCCGCCAAACAGCGACCCTCCAGCGAAAGTGCACGTTATTTAGTACTGTGCGATCCTTTGAAAAAGGACTGCTGTAGAATTACATATAAGAGTCACCCGGAAGGAGCGATCGATGAAAAGCAAACGATTTTTCCTCAATGCACTTCTGTTAGCGGCACTTTTAACGCTATTGGCTTTCTCCTGCTGGTACGCAAACCAACCAGCATTTGGCTACGTGTTGTATGCAGTAATGTCCGGCGATAAGGCTTATTACACTTTACGCGCAATTGACATTCTCTTTTTCTATGTTGCCGGTCCCTTATCAATCGCTTTGCTCGCGTTTCTTGTCATTTACAACTTCAAGAAACGTTAATGGGGCCTATTTAGAATCCGAATCGTCCATGGACCCGTCGATGCCGGTTTTGGTATCGTCATCAGAGTTGGAATCGTCATCCTTGGCGAAGGGATTCTTGAAGAAACCCGTGGCATCGGGCTGAAGACCCGAGAGCTTGATCCAGGGATTATCGAGCTCGGGCTTGGGCATAGCCTTGGCCTCGGGCGCGGTCTCGTTGCCGATGAGCTCGGACTCATAGATGAACGTATCGTCCCCGAGCGCGTCATAGGCGGCGACCGGGTTGCCATCGGCATCGCGGTACGGCGTGCCCTTAAACACGGCGCCGTCATAGGCCACAAGCTGGCGGCCGGTCTCGTTCTCAAAGTAGTAGACGAAAATGCCCTTGAGGGCTGCGCACAGCGGAATGGCAATGATCATGCCAATAGGACCCATGAGTGCCGAGCCAATAACGAGCGCCGTGAGGCTCATGATGGGATGCACCTGCACCGAGCTCTGCATGACCTTAGGCGAAATTACGTTATCGGTGACGTTTTGAGCGACCATCGTCACGATGAGCGTCCATAACGCCAACATGGGGCTGAACATGAAACCGAGCACTGTGGCGATTGCTGCGCTCACCCAGGGACCGACGACCGGAACCAAATGCATGATGCCGGTAAAGATGGCCATGAGCGCCGCATACGGATGGCCGATGATCATAAAACCGATAAAGGCGAGGAAACCACCGCAGATGGACGTCACGACCATACCGCGCATGTAGCCGCCGACAGAGCGAGAAAGGATGGCGACCATAAAGCGGTACGAGGTCTCCTTCTCCTGACCGATGATGGTGCAAATCTCGTGGTGCATGCGAGGGTAGTCGCAGGCCATCCAGTACGCAAGCACCAGACCAAGGAAGATCACGAACAACTGCGAGGCTGTATTGGTGATGAGCGGGAACACACCGCGGCCAAGCTCGGCAGCGATCTGAGACACATACTTCGATGCCACGGCAACCAGCGACGAAAGATTATCGTCCAGATACTCCTTGAGCGGCGTGTTGTTGAGCGTCTTGGCATGCGAGATCATCTCGTTGAGGTCGCCACCCGCAACACGAAGCTGCTCGGGCAGGCGGCTCAGGACTTCCATGATCTGACCAAAGAGAATCGGCGACAAGATGCAAACGACACCGACGAGCACAGCAACGACCACAATAAGCGCGATAAGCGAACCGATGCCGCGATTCACGCCATGGTGCTCGAGCCAGTTGGTGATCGGGGACATCACAAAAGCAATGATGGAGCCGACGGCAAGAAACTCAATAACCGGTGCCAGGATGCCCATAAGGTTAAAGATGACGGCGGCGATGACGATGCAACCGACGACAGCCCAAATGCGAAGCGTCAGAATGCGGGTATCGCGCAGCGTGCGGTCGGTTTGTTGGGGGTGCTCACTCATGAACGAACCATTACTCCGTCAGGGTCAATCTTGTCTTGAATCTTCTTGAGGGTGCGGCGCAGTAGGCGCGAGACCTGCACCTGCGAAATGCCCAGCTTCTTGGCGATCTCGATCTGGGTCATGCCCTTCACAAAGCGTAGCTCGATCACCTCACGCTCGCGCGGCGAGAAATCGCGGATGGCTTCCTCGATTACCAGGCGGTCATCGGTAAAGTCGAGCTCGTTGTCGTCGTCGGCATAGCGATCGAGAATCGAGGGAGCATCGTCGGAGTCGGACGCGCCGGGAGCCTCGATGGGCACCGAGGTGTAGGCCGAGGACGATTCCATGGCTTCGAGCACCTCGTCGACGGTCACGCCAAGGTAATCGGCGATTTCCTCAACCTTGGGCGAACGCTGAAGCTCGTTGGTAAGCTTGTCGGTAGCCTGGTTAACCTTGGCAGAGAGCTCCTGCAGACGACGCGGCACGCGCACACTCCAGCCCTTGTCGCGGAAGTGGCGCTTAATCTCGCCCAAGATGGTGGGCGTGGCAAACGTCGTGAACTCGAGTCCGCGCTCGGGATCAAAGCGATCGATAGCCTTGAGCAAGCCCAAGTACCCGACCTGCAAAAGGTCATCGAGCGGCTCGCCGCGGTTCTTGAATTTGTTGGCAAGAAACCTTACCAGGTTCATATGGGACATGACGAGCTGCTCGCGAGCATCCGGATCACCGGTCTCCTTATAACGACGAAACAGCTCGCGGGTTTTCTCCTTGTCCCAAGCGGTCTTGCCGCTCCGGGAGCGTTCGGTCATATTAGATATCCGCCTTGAGGTCGAGGGAAAGCGTTAGGGGCGCTGTAGTCTTTTCGTAAGAGTCACACACGCTCGCCAAAATGAGCTCGGCATACACGGCAGCCTGGTCATCCTCATCGACAGTCGCCTGGTCGCCAAAGGTAAAGGTCATGCCCACATGCGATTCGTCGACATCGAATTTGATCGAGATATCGTCGGAATCAACAGCCGTGCAGCCAAAGATGAAGGCTTCTTCGGCAGCCATACGAATGTCCTCGATGCGATCAACGGACATAGAGCACAGGGCGCCGACGTTGGCGGCCGTCATGCGCACCAAGCGCGCGAGACGCGGATCACCGGCAACGCTCAGCGTAATGGGGCAGGTTGCTTCGCTACTCATCGCAGGACTCCTCGGAGGTCTCGGCAGGCGTATAAGTGTAATACTGAGCAGGCTTAGCAGCGGGCTTCTGAACATCATCGTCGTCAGCAGCGGCATCGTCATCGCCAATCAGAACGCGCTCAGTAGGCTGCTCGGCCTCGGCGGCGGCAGCGGCGAGCTTGCGATCGGCGTCGGCTGCAGGAGCCTTCACCTTATTGAAGAGCTTCTGCACGGCGCCAGCAGCAGAATCAGTCACGCTCGATACGGCATTGCTGGCCTCAGCCACGCTGCCCGTGACCTCGGAGATGTCGCGAACGACCGCCTCAACCTCAACGAGGTTAGACGTCAGAGCATCAACGGCAGTCTTGCTCGACTTGAGGAGCGGCTCAACCTGTGCCAGCGCGGGGGTGAGCTCATCGACAGCGCCGTCGAGCTTTGCCACCACAGGCTGTGCCTCGGCGAGCGTATTGTTAAGGTCACTCACCGTCTTGTCGAGCGAATCAACGACGGTGCGGGTCTTGCGCAGCGTGAGCGCGAGCTCGACAACAGCCCACACGCCGGCAACGGCGAGCAACAGCAGGGCGATTTGAATGGGACTCATACAAGCCTCCCAAAGGAATCGAAATACAGACGCTGTTCATGGTACCCCAAAGGGGACCGAACATGCCAAGCGTGAGATCCTGGGACAAAATAATCAGCAGTTACTTCGGAGCATTACCGCTACGGTCGCGTTCGCTTTGCTCAACACGCCACTCTTCCCAACCGCGGCCGGCAGGCTGCCAGAACGCGCCGCGCTCCAACCCCTCGGGCAAATAGCGCTGATCGACCCAGCCTTCGGGATAATCGTGCGGATACTTATACACGCCATATTCATCGCTGCCTGGGCGATGACGATCGCGCAGGTAGCTGGGCACCTCGCGAAGACCACTGCTGTGGATATCGGCCAGCGCCGCATCGATCGAGGCCTCGCACGCGTTGGACTTAGGCGCCAGGCACACATAGAGCGCAGCCTGAGCCAGGTTGATGCGACACTCGGGATAGCCAATGACCTCGGCAGATTTAAATGCGGCATGTGCCACCAAAAGCGCCTGCGGGTCGGCGTTGCCAACATCCTCGGAAGCCTGAATCATAATGCGGCGAGCGATAAACTTGGGATCCTCCCCTGCATCGATCATGCGCGCGAGCCAATAGATCGTGGCATCGGGATCGCTGCCGCGCATAGATTTAATAAACGCACTGATAATGTCGTAGTGCATGTCACCGTTTTTGTCATACGAAAACCCACGACGTGGATTGGCGATCTTCACGTCATCCACGGTAATGGGATAGCGTTCCCCCGCCGCCGGCGCTGGCGTTCCCTCAGTATCGGGACGCGTAACGGCAATCTCACTCGCAAGCTCGAGCGTCGTGAGCGCCGAGCGCGCATCACCCGCGGCCAGCGTGCAAATGGTCTTGACTGTATCCTCATCGGCCGAGAACTTACCGTTTAAACCCTGCGGCGCCTCGAGCGCACGCTCAATGAGCATGGCGATATCCTCGTCCTTCAGGTGCTCAAGCTCTACCACACGCCCACGCGAGAGCAATGCCGAGTTGACCTCAAAGTACGGGTTTTCCGTCGTGGCGCCAATCATAATGACGGTGCGGTTCTCGACCGCATGCAGCAGGGCATCTTGCTGCGACTTCGAAAAGCGATGGATCTCATCGATAAACAGAATGGTGCGGCGGTCGTAGGTGTTCAGACGGGTCTTAGCCTCATCGATTACGCGGCGCAGGTCCTTCACAGTGCCCGTCACGGCGCTGACCTCGACAAACTCGCTCTTGGTATGGTTGGCGATAATGTGGGCCAGCGTCGTCTTACCCGTACCGGCCGGCCCGTACAGAATCACGCTCGAAAGCACGTCGTGCTCGATCGCGGCACGCAACCATGAGCCCTTACCGACGGCCTTTTGCTGGCCCACATAATCGTCGAGCGAATTGGGGCGCATGCGCACCGCAAGCGGCGCATTCTGAAAGGAACGCTCGCGCGTCGAAGCAGAAAAAAGGTCGTCCATAGCCATCCCGTGCATTAATCAAAATCGTTGTTGACCAACAGTATACCGAAAGGATACGAACTACCGTTCGTTAATATACGTGCGGTGCGGAAACTTTAGACCTGGGAACAATTTGCTCGTCAGCTCGCAGAAATAACCATCCGTCATGCTTGCGATGTAATCGACGACGACCTGATCCTTGTCGTCCTGCCAGGCATAGGTGCGATCGTAGTAGGAAAGCTGCTGCTCAATGCGCGAAACATGATGCTTAAAGATGTAAGAGAACTCGTCGCCTTTATTTAGATCCTGCAGGCAACGGTCGTAGAGCTTTTCGAAGGCCTCACGCAACTCTGCCTCGGAATCGCCTTCGATACCGCCCTTGCTATAGATCTTCTCGTAGTTCTCGCGCTTCGCCCGGCGGATCTCCTCAAACAGGTCCTCGCTCATCTCGATACGCGGTTTGCCATAGCTATGCTCAACGATATCGATGGAAGCGTGCGTGAGAATCCAGCTGTTATAGGCGCCGCCCCGACCATCGTCAAAAGCGTCGGGCGACAGCAGGCCCGCCGCAATGGCGTCCTGACGATCACGACCGACGTAGGCGAGGATATCCGAGATACGCACCACACAGCCCTCGAGGGTCATGGGGCGCAGGTGCTCGATCGCGCCATAGCCCGTGGCAATGCAGTCCTCGACGGTACGGTCGAACTGGTCAAACGACGCCATGTCCGAGAGTCCAAAGACACGCTGCTCGTACTCGCCGTTATGGCACAGCACGCCGTCGAGCGTCTGGAGCGACACGTTGCGGCCGTACAGCGCGTCGAGCACGCGGACGGACTGCACGTTATGGAAAAAATAACGACCCGTACGCTCGTGATAGATATCGTTGAGGAAACGCTCGCCGGCATGGCCAAAGGGCGTGTGGCCCAAATCGTGGCCCAGGCCAATCGCCTCGATCAAATCGCAGTTGAGGCCCAGGGCACGGCCGATATCGCGGGCAATGCGCGAGACAAGCTGCACATGAAGGCCGCGCCGCGACAGGTCGTCGTTGCTGCGAAAGCTAAAGACCTGCGTTTTGCCTGCATAACGCGTGTACGCAGGAAGATGAAGAATCTTTTCGGTATCGCGCATAAACGCCGGACGCATAAGCGTGCCTTTGTCGGCAGCGCGATCTATACGACGAATGACCTGGTCGTCGCAGCATCGATAAGGATTAACGACACCCGAGGCGCGGTCGGCGGCGATACGCTCGACCAGCTCGGGCGACAACGCCGCGGGAATGCGGTCCATGCGCGCCTTAATGACGGCCGTTTCTTGATTAGTTGCCATGGCATGCTCCTTAAAAAGGATGCGCAATCGGTTACAATGTCCAGCCCACGACCTCGATTATGGCAAATATCGGCACCAAAAACGGGAGCAATGGCAGGGAGCGCGATTTTGTGAAGAGGCAGGAGAGGGCCAGGACCAGGAGCGCGACGGCAAATGCCACGATGCCGCCCAGAGGGTCGAGCGTGCAAAGCGCGAAAAGCGCCTTGGCATCCCCCATGCCGATGCCGGGGGCCTGGCGGAAACGCCGCCAAAGCGACTCGGTCAGCACAAGGGAAAGGTACACGATAACGGCAGGACCGGCGTGGTCAAGCGCCGTGTTCAAGCCCCTGTCCAGCCAAACGCCTGCAAACGCCGCCACGGCGCATGCGGCGGCAAGCGCGTTGGGAAACCGCCGTTCACGGACATCAATCACCGCACCGGCAAAGGCGCAGATCCAAAAGGGAATATAGACCATTGAACACCTCCCGGGGCAGTCTCTCAAAAGCAAAAACCACCACAAAGGTGCCTGTCCCCTTCGTGGTGGTTTTGGTGGTGGTTATTTAGCGCCCTGCATGACCTCGTCGAGGGTAACGCTGAGGGCATGCTGCGTCGGGACCCAGTCGACCTTCAGGAACAACGCAGCCACCGTGATGGGGATATAGCTGAACATAAAGATCGGAAAGGTAAACAGGTTGGTCACCAGGCGCCACTTTTGCGCACAATGAATGTGCTTGTACTCGAAGATGGTCGTAAGTAGAGCCAGGATAAAGAAGGTCTGATACATCATCGCGAAGGTCATAATGAGCGAGGCGGCACAAGCCTGCATCTCGACCTCGGTGGCCAAGAAGCCATGCGAAAGTCCGCCAACGATGAGGAAGGTCGCGTTGGCGAGCATGGAGATCAGGGACAGCAGCATACCCGGAGCAATCGTCATAAACATGTCGTAGGCGGCAAAGCGGTGATAACGGAAGGTCGACTTGACCAGATGCTTACCGTAGGTAAAGAACACCTGGTAGAAGCCCTTGGTCCAGCGCATACGCTGCTTCCAGGACGCTTTAAACGTCACGGGTTGCTCGTCAAAAAACTCCGCCGGCGCATAGCCAATACGAATGCCGTGAATGGCGCAGAACGTGGTGAACTGAATATCCTCGGTCAGCGTATGGAACTGCCAGCCGTGCATGCCCTCAATAACGCTCGCCGAGATAAGGTAGCCCGAACCCGATACGGCGCAGGACGTCTTGCAGATGTTGCGCGCGTTGTTGAGAAAACGCGCCTCGCGCAGATACCAAGTGGCATTCGCTGCCGAGATCCACGAGCTTCCGAAGTTCTTGGAGTTACGATAGCTCGTGACCACATGGAAGCCCTGGTCAAAGGCATCATTCATCTTGGACACGTAATCGCGGGCGATAACATTATCGGCATCGAAGATAAAGTAACCTTCAAAGGTGTCGGGATACTCGTTAAGGATACGGTCGAAACCAAAGTCCATGACCCAGCTCTTGCCTTTACGGGCCAGGTCGTTTCGCTCGTACACGACAGCGCCCGCCTCGCGCGCGAGCTGCGCAGTGTTATCGGTGCAGGCATCGGCGACGACAAAGACCTCGATGAGCTCGGACGGATAATCCTGGTCCTTGATGGAGCGAACGAGGTTGGCGATAACGGCCTCCTCGTTGTGTGCTGCAATAAAGAAGGCATACCGGTGGAGTTTTTTGGCCTTGGGAGGCGCGACCTCGCCGCGGAGAGCACCGATGACAAAGAAGACCACCTGGTACAAGAAGCAGACCGTGAGCAGCGTGACGACAATCTGGTTGAAGATCACGATGGGTGTGTTGGTTTGTAAAAAGGCGAGCATGCAGGCTCCCAGGAACGTGTTACGTAAACAACCGTATATCTTACCGCAGGCTTACCGAGTTCAAGAAACCACC
>CAJMMA010000026.1 GCA_905214435.1 uncultured bacterium | reverse complement strand
TCACGCCTGTTGGTGAACAGCGTGAGCACCGAGCCGCCCATGGCAAGATGAGCGTCGACCAGCACACGCTCGAGCGCCGAAAGATAGCCTTCGCGGTCGCGCGGATCAGGAATATCCCCAGCCACGACCACGGCCATATTCGAATCGAAGTCGTAGCTCGAATCCAAGTGCAGCGACGATGATGTCGAGGCACCGATACGATCGAGTCCGACGGCGTGGTTAAAATGCTCAAAGCTCTTGGAAACCGTCATGGTCGCCGATGCGAAGATAGCCGTGTGGACCTCGGGCAGCCACTCGGTTGCCAAGGCCTCACCAATATCGATGCGCTCCGCGGTCATCGACTCGCCGCCGGCGCGCAATCTGCGATTGACTTGCAGCGAGTACACGTAGTGTTCGTCGGTACCGTCGATGATGAGTTTGAGGTTCTCGGCCAGCTCGTGCAGGCGGCGCGAGATATCCCCCAAGTCCACAACGACCTCGGGCTTGTCGGCGGCAACGGACTGCACGAGCGCGTCGACACTCTTGTCAGCTTGTTCCAATGCGTCGATGGCAGCGTAGGCCGACTGTAAGAAATCATGCCAGTCGTCAGATTCGCGCAGCTCGGGGCCAATCCATAGGTTCGCATTGTCATAGCCCCCGCGAGCACGGCGGCCAAGCTCGCGAACGCCGTCAAACACATCGGCAATCGCCATGCTCGCACGCACAACTGTCGACGTCGCCTTGGCGGTAAGACCCAGGTAGAGCGTAGAACCCTCCGAGGTTGCCAAATCGCGGGAAACCTGGCTCAGCGCACCGGTGCTCGAGCCACCCAGGCGCTCAAACAGAACGCGCGATTCATCCGCCGACACCACGCGCGCCCATTGACGGCGTGCCTCACGCTCGATGGAGTGGGCCTCATCGATCACCCAGTGACGGATCGGAGGCAAGATTCTGCCCTCGGCCGCAACATTGCGAAACAGCAGGGAATGGTTGGTGACCACCACATCGGCATGCGCCGCGCGACGGCGGGCGCCGTGGACCAGGCATTTATCGGGGAAAAACGGGCAGAGGCGACGGGCGCACTCGCGCGACGCCGTCGTAAAGTCGGGACGGTTGACGCTGCGCCAGCGAATGCCGAGCGAATCGAGGTCGCCATCGGCCGACTGACACACGTACGCCATGATGACCGCGACTGCCGTAAGCGTGTCGGCAGGATCACGCTTGGTCGTAATTTCGACTTGGCCACGGCTCATGCGCTCAAGCTTACGCAAGCATGGATAGTGGTCATAGCCCTTGAGGGCGCAAAACGATAGGCCTCCGTCCAGCTGCTCGGCAAGTTTGGGCAGCTCATGATACATGAGCTGGTCGGCAAGATTATTCGATTTAGTCGCGATACCAACCGTGATATTGTTGCGGCGCGCGGCCTCGGCAAAAGGCACTAGGTAAGCCATCGATTTGCCGACGCCCGTCCCCGCCTCAATCACGCGATGCGTTCCCGTAACGAGTGCGTCACGGACCTCGAGCGCCATCGCAATCTGCTCATCGCGCGGCTCGTACGTGGGATACATGCGATTAACCAGGCCGCCCGGGGCATAGTCCGCCTCGATTTCCTCGCGGGTCGGCATCTTAAGGACCGGCAGCTCGTCCGCATCAACGCGACCATCGGCCCGATCGGCCTTGAGTACGTCGGCACGGGCGGCGCTGAGAGAGAAGATGGAACCGGGGTTCTGTCCCGCCAAGAACGAGAAGATGGGACGATAGGACCAGGGCACGGCGGGGTGCATGTCGGCCAGGCGCGCCATTAAGCCCTGAGGCAAGTCGGTAAGCGCCACGAGCAGCACGCGCCACACACCACACAGGGCGTCGACATCGGCGTTGGCGCGGTGCGACACCGAGTCGCAGCCAAACAGGTCGGCCATGAAAGACAGCTTATGCGAGGCCAGGCGCGGAAGCGCGATGCGCGACAGTGCCAGCGAATCGATCCAGATGTCGCTGACGTTGACGCCGCCCTTGACCGACTCGATAAACGAACGGTCGAACGTGGCGTTATGTGCGATCACCGGGCAACCACCGACAAAATCGGCGAGAGCGGCGACGGCCTCAACGGCCGACGGGGCATCTGCCACATCGGCATTTGTAATGCTCGTGAGCTCGGTAATCTCGGCGGGAATCAGCTGTTTGGGATGCACGAAGGTATCGAATCGATCGACAACCTCGCGGCCCGAAAGGCGGGCCGCTGATATCTCGATAAGCTCGTTGTCCTGCACCGAAAGACCCGTGGTCTCGGTATCGAGGACGATAACATCTTCCTCGATGAGGCCAAACGATTGGGTTTTGGCGCGTTCGGCAAGCGTGGCATAGGAGTCGATGACAAACTGCGGCGTTCCTGACGAAACCGCGTCCTCGATTAGCATGCAATGCCCGCTCGACGAAGTCCCATACGGATCAGGCTGTCGCAGACCTGCGGGAACGTCATGTCGTCGGTGTGGCGGATTTCATCCGGATACAGCGACGTATCGGTCATGCCGGGAATGGTATTGGTCTCGAGGATGACGGGGCCATCCTCGCTCACGATAAAGTCGCTGCGCGAGATACCCAGGCAGCCGAGTGCCTTATGGGCAGCACAGGCGAGCTCCTGGGCACGAGCGTAGTTCTCGGGCGAAATCTGTGCCGGAATGCGATGGATGTCCGTAGGGTCGACATACTTCACGTCCAGATCGTAGAACTCGCAGTCCTCGGGCTTACGAATCTCGACGATCGGCAGAGCGCGCACGTCATCTTCGCCGTATACGCCGACAGTGATCTCGGTACCCTCGATGCACTTCTCGACCAGCACTTTGTCGCCAAACTCAAACGCCTTGGCGATAGCCGCGGGCAGCTCGGAGGGTTCATGGACCAGGGAGATGCCATAGCTGGAGCCGTTAACGGCCGGCTTTACAAAGCAGCGCTCGCCACAGACCTCGACAATGTGATCGATATTGACTTCATCGCCCACCTCGAGCGCGAGGCCGGGGGCAATGGGAATGCCCGCCTTGGCGTACAGGAGCTTCGAGACCTCCTTGTCGGCACCGCAGGCGCTCGCGAGCACGCCCGAGGCCGTGTAGGGGATACCCAGGGTCTCCATGGCACCCTGCATGGCACCATCCTCACCGCCGGCACCGTGCATGGCGATAAATGCCACGTCGAAACCACCGGTCGCCATGGTTACCATAAAATCATCGGCAGCCGTGTCGAGCAGCTCCACCGAAGTGTAGCCGGCCTCCTTCAGGGCCGCCACGACGTTCTTTCCCGAATTGAGCGAGATCTCGCGCTCAGCGGAATGACCGCCCGCCAAGACCGCTACGTGCATGTTCTCTAGGCTTTTACCCGGCATGGGCAGACTCCTCCTCTATAATTTCTGCAGCTGATACCATATTGTAGCGATACCCTCTACGTTTCCCCAAAATCGAAAGGCTTCCATGAATCCCAGGACTAAATCTCAGGACATTCGCGACTTGAGCCAAAACGATATTCGCGAGCTCGTGGCAGAACTCGGCCAGCCCGCCTTCCGCGCGAAGCAGCTCATCGAATGGGTCTTTGAGAAGAACGTTTGTTCGTTTGATGATATGACTAACCTTCCCAAGGCTTTCCGCGAGCAGCTTAAAGAGGCTTTTGCCTTTGATACGCCGACCGAGCTCACCAAGCAGGTTTCCAAAGATGGCTCTCGCAAGTATCTGCTCGAGTACCACGACGGCATTTCCGTCGAGACTGTCGGTATGCCTCGTCGTAATAAGCTTTCTGTCTGCGTTTCCACCCAGGCAGGCTGTGGCATGGGCTGCGCCTTTTGCGCCACCGGCCTTAACGGCCTCAAGCGCTCGCTGACAGCTAAGGAGATCGTCGACCAGGTGCTTCATGTATCCAACGACTTTGGCGAGCGTGCCACGAGCGTTGTCTTCATGGGCCAGGGCGAGCCGTTTGCCAACTACGACGAGGTTCTCAAGGCGTTGCGAATCCTTAACGACCCCGATGGCATCGGTATCGGCGCCCGTCACCTCACTGTCTCTACCAGCGGCGTTATTCCTGGCATTCGCAAATTTGCCGACATCCCCGAGCAGTTCACGCTTGCCGTGTCGCTGCATTCCGCCATCCAGTCGACGCGCAACAAGATTATGCCCGGTGTTAAGAAGTACACGCTGCTCCGCCTTCACGAGGCGCTGCAGCTCTACACCGAGAAGACTGGCCGCCGCCCGACCTATGAGTATGCCATGATCGAAGGCGTCAACGATACGAATCCCGAGATGCAGGCACTCTGCGACTTCTGCGAGGGAACGCTGTGCCACGTTAACCTGATTCAGCTTAACGACATCGAGGGCAGCCCGCTCAAGCCGTCTCCGATTCATAAGGTCGAGGACCTTCAGCGCCGCCTTGAGTCTCGTGGCATCGAGACCACGATCCGAAATTCTCGCGGCAATGATATTGATGCCGCCTGCGGTCAGCTGAAGCAACGTTTCAAGGTCCAGAAGAACGCATAGGGGAGTCTGTGCCCCATACCGTTTCATGTGAAACATCCGACAGCCCCGGTTGCAGATAATGCAACCGGGGCTGTTTCATCTGTTTTCATACTCTTGGATTTGATTTACGTGAGCTTAGTTTTTTAGCCAAAATAAGGGGTCCTTGTCTCATGTATCAGACGAGGACCCCTTCAAAACAGGCAAGTAATTGTTAGGTACCTAATAACCAACATTTTCCCACTGATTGTTAACCCAGTCTTGGTTAATCTTGGGATTCTTAGTCACCTGTGCAGTGCGCATGGCGACATCTTCGGTCATCACATCCATTTTCTTCTTAGATGTATCGACGATATCCTGAGCTCCGCGCAGCAGTCGACCGCGGAGTTCATCATCTGTCGCAAGCTTATACCCTGCAAAAGCACCAGCCGCGACGGTGGTTGCCAACGCAATGGCCGCGAGAATCTTATTCTTCATCCTGGTCCTCCTGCCCAAATTGAACCATTTCGCCAAGGATACGGGAGAGCTCTTCTTCGTCCTTGAACTCGATTTCAATTTTGTTCTTGCCACGCGAGCTCTTCACACGTACATTCGTGTTAAAAACTTGACGAAGTACTCGAGCAGCCTTTTTGAATGACTGAGGTGTTGCTGGCCTCGGAGTCCTTGGCGTCTCCCCGGCAGAAAACAACGGAGCAAGATTTTCTGTCGCTCTAACGGAAAGACCTTCCGCTACAACTTTCTCAGCAAGTCGAATCCTGGCATCTTCATATGGAACTGCGAGAATTGCTCTCGCATGGCCCGCAGTAAGTTTACCCTCGAAAATCATCTGCTGAACGACTTCGGGAAGATCTAGCAAACGAAGTGAATTTGTAATTGCAGAACGAGACTTACTGACAGCCTTTGATAACGCCTCCTGCGTCATGCCGCTGGCATCAATGAGTTGACGATAACCCTTCGCCTCTTCGACGGGATTCAAATCAGAACGCTGAAGATTTTCGATAAGAGCAAGAGCAAGCATTTCCTCATCATTAACTTCCTTAATGATGACAGGAAGTTCTTCAAGACCAGCAAGCTTTGACGCCTGGTAACGACGTTCACCCGCGATAATCTCATAGCCGTTTCCATGTTTGCGAACCAAAAGTGGTTGCAAAACGCCATGTTCTTGGATTGACTCGCTCAACTCGCGAAGTTCAGTTTCGTTAAAGTGAATTCGCGGCTGATTAGGGTTAGGAACGATATCCTCAATAGGAAGTTTTGTTTCAGATGCGGCATTTGAAGCCGATGCAGCCGAACCACCAGTCTCATACTCGGCCTCTGAGACCAAAGCATTGAGTCCACGTCCCAATCCGCCACGTTTCTTTGCACTAGGCACGCTTGATCACCTCTTTTGCAAGGTTCATATACGCTTTTGCACCCTTATTTTGAGGCGCATAGGTAATTACCGGCTCTCCAAAAGACGGAGCTTCGGAGATTTTAACCGTACGAGGGATCAGAGTCTTAAACGCCTTATCACCAAAGTACGATTGAACCTCTTCAACAACCTGATTCGACAGGGAAGTACGCGAGTCATACATAGTCATCAGCACGCCATAGGTGTCTAAGCCCTTGTTCAGGCGTGATTTGACCATCTTCATTGACTCAAGCAGCTTCGTAACTCCCTCGAGTGCGTAATACTCACACTGAATCGGAATCAAAACGCTGTCTGCTGCGGTCAAAGCGTTGATGGTAAGCAGGCCGAGCGAAGGAGGGCAGTCAATGAAAATAAAATCGAACTCGTCCTGAATCGGTTCAAGCAAATCTTTGAGGCGGGTTTCACGAGCAATTGCACTTACGAGCTCAATTTCGGCGCCTGCAAGCTGAATTGTAGCCGGAATAACGAATACCTTTTTGCAATTTGTATCAAGAACAAGCGATTCTGTCGGCACATCATTCAACAATGCATCATAGATGCAGTGTTCAAGGTCTTCCTTTTCAATTCCAAATCCACTGGTGCTGTTTCCCTGCGGATCAAAATCGACAATCAGCGTCTTGCGTCCCTGTTCACCCAGTGCTGCTGCAAGGTTTACTGCCGTCGTTGACTTACCGACGCCGCCTTTTTGGTTGATGATTGCAATGATACGCGTGTCTTTTGCGCTCTTCGAACGCTTAACGTCGCGAAATCCCACGGTCCCTCCTGGTGTATATTAAAGCTGTCAAACGGAGGATGTTTCACGTGAAACATTCCGATTCGATATCAACCGCCATGTTTCACGTGAAACACTGCAAGTTGTTAGTATCCATTATGTTTCACGTGAAACATCTAGGCAAGCGGATTCTTCTTTGCCATGCCATTTGCACGAGGTAATGAAACGGAAGCTGGATGACTCTTCTTAAGAACAAGGAACTCCCTATGACCCAAGCCCTCAGGCAAATCGATTGCGTCATTCAAAAGCAAAGTGAAGCCACAGATCTTAGCTGCCGACATACCGGAAGCAAGCTCCTCATCAGATGGATTGCCCTTGGTGATAACAAATAACCCTCCATCCTTGAGATACGGAGCCGCATACTCAACTAGGATCGGTAGAGGGGCCAGTGCGCGGGCGGTTACAACAGAGAACTGCTTCTTATGGCTTCGAGCATATTCTTCAAGGCGATCATGAACTGCATGACAATTTTTCAAACCAAGAGCATGAACAAAAGAATTGACGGCATCAACCTTCTTGCCAACAGAGTCAATATAAGTAGCTTTACGATGCGTGGTTATCGTTAATGGAATACCAGGGAAGCCTGCGCCTGTTCCCATATCGAGCAAAGCTCCATCAGGAGCCTTATTGACATAAGGAAGCAAAACAAGTGAGTCGAGGATATGAAGTACCGCAGCATCTTCAACGTTAAGAATACGAGTGAGATTGGTTGTCTTATTTGTTTCCAGAACCAAATCCAAATGCTGGATACATTTCCTCAGCTCAGCATCAGTTACGCTCAAGGAATACTCTTTGCAATAGGAAGTTAGACGGCTGAGCATCTCGTCAGTCTGCTGATCAGTAAGTACAAACAACAGAAGCTCCTTTCTGACAAAAATTAGTGTATCGAGAACTTTTGACAAAAAAAGGGGACGTGGAAACCACGCCCCCTTAGCATAAGCTCGAGTAGATTATTGAGCAACAATCACCACATGGCGATCAGGGTCAGAACCCTCAGAATGGGTATCGACGGCATCACTGCCGCGAAGTGCAATATGAACCAGTCGGCGCTCATAGGCATTCATGGGCGGAAGCGAAACACTCTTATGAGTACGGATGGCACGCTCGGCGGCAGACTGAGCCATAGAGGCAACCTTGTCCTGACGACGGCTCTTGTAGCCCTCAACGTCAACCACAACCGGATACCTAAAGCCAAGCTTGCGGCTCACTAGCAAAGAGAACATAACCTGAAGGGCATCAAGGGTGCGACCATGACGGCCAATGAGAACAGCAAGGTCGGGAGCCGTTACATCCAGAATCAGCTCACCCTCGTCGCCCTCATACTCATCGATAGGAGAGTTGGCGGCATCGAAGTGCGAAAGGATGGAACGCAGGATGGAAATCGCGACATCGGCAATGGTGTCGAGCTCCTCGTCGGTCAGCTCTTCACCGGCCTTGTAGCGCTGTGCAATCTCGGGATAATCGCCCGCGACCTGCGGGGCAACCTCCTCAAGCATATCCTCGATGATCTCTTCAGACATAACGTACTCCAAAAGTTAGGTACCTAAATAAGATTGATATCCCGCTACTTCTTCTTGTGCGGGCGCGGCTTCTTCTCGCGACGAGTGACCTCAACCTGCAGCGGCGCGTTCTTAAGGCGCTCCTCCTCATCGGCCTTCGCCTTGTCGATGACCTTCTGCGTCACAAAAATCTGCTGGATAACCTGCCAAGCAGACGAGACGTCGTAGTACAGCAGAACACCAACGGGAAGGCTCCAGCCCATCCAAAGCATCATGACCGTCATGACAACGGCCATCATACGCATGCTCTGAGCCTGCTGGCCGGTCTGGTTGCGCGACATATAGAGCTGCGGAATCAGGGTCAGGACAGCGAACAGGATCAGGCAGACCAGCGCAGGCAGCGCGACCATAAAGCCATCGGCAAAGGAGGCACTCGGCGTGGTGGTCAGGTCGGGCAGAATATTAAAGAACGAGAACGCGCCGTCGTTAAAGTAGTCCGGCAGGTTACGCAGCAGCGTAAATAGGGCGAACAGGACAGGCATCTGAATCAACAGCGGCAGACAACCAGCCATCGGGTTGAACTTGTTCTCGCTGTAGAACTTCTGCATTTCCTCGGCCTGACGCTGGGGATCGTCGGCATAGCGCTCCTGGATCTCGAGCATCTTGGGCTGCAGCACCTGCATGCGTGCCGTCGACTTAGTCGACTTGAGCATAAGCGGCGTCAGTAGCAGACGGATGATGACCACCAGGATGATGATGGACAGGCCCCAGTCGACCGCAAAGGTCTGGATGAGCTTGAGCAGCTCGAAAAGGATGTTAACGATCCAATCCCACATGTAAGTTTTCCTCCGATAGCGAGTGCCCGCTAGGGCACAGGGTCATAACCGCCGACGTGCAGGGGATTGCAGCGAGCGATGCGCCTCACGGCAAGCCAGCAGCCTCTCAAAACACCGTACTTCTCAATCGCCTGGATGGCGTATTGCGAGCACGTTGGGTAATAAATGCAGGCGTCAGGCAATAAGGGCGAAATAACCTGTTGATATATGCGAATAGGAGCGATGGCAACACGTCGCAAAACGTGATTGCTCATCGCTCCTCCCCGGCAACGCCGGCGCGTTTCATAAGCGAACGCAATGCCTTGTCCATCTCCTGCGGCGAGGAATCCCTCGTCTTGGGAGTTGCGAACAAGATGATGTCATAACCCGCAACGGGAAATCCGCAGCTGCGGGCGGCCTCGCGCATCACACGCTTAGAACGGTTGCGCACGACAGCACAACCGAGCCGTTTAGCACCAACGAAGGCGACCCTTCCGGAGTCGCCTTCGCCAACCGATTCACATATGGTCATTCGAATCAGAGGGTGATTGAAACGACGCCCCTGACTGAACACATGCTCGAAATCTTGCCGAGACTTAATAGTCTTCATGCGAGATGTGTGTATCGCTGCTAGACAGTGAGACGCTTGCGGCCCTTGGCGCGGCGACGGGCGAGCACGGCACGACCACCCTTGGTGGCCATACGGGCACGGAAGCCATGGGTCTTGGCACGCTTACGCTTATTAGGCTGATACGTACGCTTCATCTTAAGTTCCTCCTGCTGCATTTCGAGTGTCCGCGGGGGCGCGGACGCAGATATAGACACGTGAGCTTGAAGATTGTAGGGAAATCAATGTTCAAATGTCAAGAAATCAAAGGTAAAAGGTTGCGTAGTTCACACGGTTCCCCCATAAGCTCAACCGAATTTTGCGGTGCATAACAACTTTTCACGATATTTCATCGAGTTTTCAACAGGTCATGTTGGCAATGTTGAGAACTTTTCGCCCGTTTTCCAAGGTTTTCAACAGGTTTTGAAAAGTTGTCGAAAGATGAGAAACATTGCACGGTGAGCTACTATTTATTCGAAACCTTTTGAACGATTGCGAGCGGCATGTCTGACGACTTTTACACCATGGTCGATTCCGGAGACCCGGCACCCGACAACGAGCACATCACCGGCGTGCGCGAAGAGCGTGACGAAGGCGAGCAGACGACCACGCAGGCGCCAAAAGCCATGTACGCCGCGCGCATCGCCGTCTATGACGACATGTTGTCGACACCGCGTGTGATCGTCATTGATCCGCAAGATGTCCGCACGTATTTGGAAGAGACGACCAACACCGTCTACCAGTGCATGAAAGAACAAGGTGGCCATATCTCGCTCATGGTCATCCGCGAGATTGTCGAAAACTTTATCCACGCGCACTTTGCCGAGCCCATCATCTCGATTCTGGACGGCGGGGACACCATCCGCTTTGCTGATCAAGGACCCGGTATCGACGACAAGGAACGCGCTTTCGACTTTGGCGTTACCAGCGCAAACAGCAAGATGAAGCGCTATATCCGTGGAACCGGAGCAGGGTTTCCCATGGTGCAGGAGTATTTGGAAAACGCCGGCGGCGCCGTGTCCATCGAGGACAACATGGGCAGCGGCACCGTGGTTACGGTAAGTCTGGACCCCAAGCGCGTGCAGGAAATCGAGCGTGCCGGCGGACGCGGTGCTGCCGTGCGGCCCGAGACGGAGCAGTCCACATATCCCCTGCCGGGAGCTTTTGCGCAGCAGCCCATGGCAACGCAGCAGATGCAGCCCCCCGTGGGGCAGATGCAGCAGCCCGGAATGCTTCCTACACAAGAGCCCCAGGCGGCATCGATGTCGATGCCGCCAAACATGCCAGAGGCCATGCCGCTGGCGGATCAGGATGCAGCAGCAATGCAGCAGGCGACGGGGGCACCGGGTGGCCAACAAATGGGCTATCAGCCGTACCATCAGGGATATCCATATCAGCAGATGCCGCCACTGGGGTATGGCCAGCAGTTCCCGCAGCAGTACCAGCAGGGATATCAGCAGCCGTACCAGCAGATGCCGCAGCAGCAGTACAACCCCTGGGCCCAGCAGATGCCTCCGCAGCCTTACCAACAGTGGCCCCAAAGTTTTCAACAGCAAATGCCGCCCATGCAGAGTTCTCAACAACCAGCAGCTCAAATGATGTATCCTAATGCAGCAAATCAGTATGCGCAGCCACAACCGGACGTGTTCGTAAGCGATCGCGGCAACGCCGCGCTGGGCTATCTGGCGCAAAATCAAGCGTGCGGTGCTACCGATCTGGCGAGGGCGTTTGGAAACTCGGCCCCCACTTGGTCACGCACGCTCAATGACTTGGCGCAGGCCGGCTTGGTCATCAAGCATGGCCAGAAATACCATCTGACCGAACTCGGCGCCGCTCGCGTGCGAGCTCAGAGCTAAAGAACGGGAGAGACAGTGGACGAGGAAGCAAGCATCATCCTGGGGGATGCCATCGCCTTTTGCCAGCGCGACGGCCAAGATGCACGCCTCATCAACATGCTGGGGCAATCGCGAGCCATAAGCCTGACCGAAGACACGCTCACGATCGAGGCACCCTCGCGCTTTGCCATCGCGCAGCTCAAAAAGCATCAGCCGACTATTGAGGCCTATCTGGAAGAAATCGCCTTTGCGCCGATTGCGCTCGATATCGTGGCACCGCAAGGCGCAACGGCCGAATCCGCTGCCGCGACGGCGCCCGCCACGGCTCCCGCTACTTCCCCGGCGGCGCCGGCCGGCGCGGGCGCCGTGCCGACAATCGAGCACCAGCACGGCGATGTTTCCCGTGAAACCATGACACCGTTGCCGACCGCGGCGGCGACGTCAACGAACGCGCCCGTCACGCACATGCCCATCGCTCACGACGCAGCGGCGGGCGCGGATTCGGGCATTGCAATCAAGAACACGCTCTCGGCCGATGATTTTCGTCGCATGATGAACCAGATGAAGGGCGGAACGCCGACTACATCCACGCAAGCTGCGACCCCTGCTTCACCCATGCCGGCACCGACCGTGCCGGCCGAGCAGAATACGGATGGAGCCCCACTCGCCGCGAACTCAAAATTTACCTTTGAGAACTTTGTCTACGGCCCCGAGAACAGCCATGCCTATCGCTCGGCACTCAAGTTTGCCGCCCTCGCGGACGAACGCGGCACGTGCACATCGCTGTTCATCTACGGCAAATCGGGCCTGGGCAAGACGCACCTGCTGCTTGCCATCAAAAACGAGCTCGCCGAGAAGTCGCCCGAGATCAAGGTGAAGTACGCCAACTCCCAGGCATATCTGGACGACCTGATGACCGAGTTCGACCGCCAAAAGAAGAGCAACGCCCCCATCATGCAGGCGTACCACGGCGTAGACGTGCTCATCATCGATGACATCCAAAACATCATCGGCAAGCGCGCGAGCGTGGACTATTTTTTCCAGCTCATGGACGAGTTCATCCGCAACAACAAGAAGGTCGTCATCGCGGCAGACCGCGCCCCCAAGGACCTGAGCATGGACGAGCGTCTGACCAGCCGCTTCAACGCCGGCATGCTCTGCCTGGTCGCAGAGCCCAGCTACGAGATGAAATACAAGATCTTGCAGCGCTATTACGAGAACACCATCGTCGCCGCTCCCGAGGCAGGCGACGACTCGTTACTGGCGGCCTACGGGGGCGACGGCGGGCACCTGACCGACGAGCACTTTAAACACATGGCAGAGGTCTCGGGCACCAACATCCGCGAACTCGAGAGCTTTTGCGAGCGCTGCGCCGGCGAGGCGGGCGACCGCGAGCGCGAGGGCGGGGAGCTCACCTTTGACGATATCGACGCCATCGCCAGCCAGTACTTCGACACATCGGCCAAAAAGATCAACGTCCAGACGGTTCAATCCGTCATCGAAGAGCAGTACGGCGTGACGCACGAGGAGCTCATCGGCCCGCGACGCAACGCCAATATCGCCAAGGCACGCCACATTGCCATCTATCTGGCCATCGAGATGTGCGAGATGACGACCACGGCGGTGGGCGCCGAATTTGGCAACCGCAACCACTCGACCGTCAGCACAAGCTACAAAAAGGTCCAGAAGATGATCCAGGAAGACCGCACCGTCACCGAAGACCTCAAGTCGCTGCGCGATAAAATTACACTGCGCTCGTAGGGAAATAGAGACACCTGTTGAAAACTTGTCGAAACCACGGGCATAAGGTGTCTAAAACCCAACCCGCGTTGATGAAAAGTTTTGCGCAGGTTTTGAACGTGGAAAACCACCCCTGTTGCACACAGGTTGCTGTCGATTCTCTTTTTGGGTCTGACCTGCGTCTTTGGGAGTAATCAACAGTTTCGTCAGTGCTATTACTATTATTAAGATATTTATATCTATAGAAAGGTATTAAAAGATGAAGTTCACCGTCAGCCAGAGCTCGCTTACACAAGCCATCGGCGTCGTTATGAAGGGTGTCGCTTCGGCATCCACCCTTCCCATCCTGTCGGGCGTGCTCGTTAAGGCGCAAGACGGCATCTTGGAATTCCAGACCTCTAACTACACCATCTCGATCCGTCATCGCATCGCGGCGCATGTCGAAGAAGAGGGCGAGATGGTTATCCCCTGTAAGATGCTCTCCAATATCACCAAGACCCTCCCCGATGCCCCGGTCACCTTTGAGCTGTCTGAGCGCCAGGTGCTGATTGGTTGCGAGAAGAGTTCGTTCCGCCTGAACACACTCGATGCCAATGACTTTCCCGAGTTTCCGGCCTATGCCATCGAGAGTGCCGTGGAGCTGCCGACCGATGTCTTGTCCGAAATGGTCGGCCGCGTGTGGCGCGTCACCTCGACCGACAAGGCCCGCCCCATCCTGGGCGGCGTGCACATGAAGGTCGAGAACAACACCGTACGCCTGGTGGCGACCGATTCCTTCCGCTTGGCCGTGTGCGATACGCAGGTCGAGACCTCGACCCTCGAGGGCTCCTTTGAGCTCAACGTTCCGGCTGACGCCTTTAACGACGCGCTGAACATCATGGCCAGCCAGGCGACCATCATGATCGGGGCTACCGACACCCAGGTCGTCTTCGAGGCCGGCAACACCACCTACGTGTCGCGTCGTATCGAGGGCGTGTACCCCAACTACAAGCAGCTCATCCCCGATTCGTGCGTGACGAGCGTCAAGATCGACGTCGCCGCCTTTAACGCCGCCCTCAAGCGCGTGGCCGTTATTGCGAGCGCCAACCCCGCCGTCAAGTTCGAGATCGATGTCGAGAACGGGCAGATGGGCCTGTCCTCCATTTCCAATGACCAGGACCTTGCGCAGGAGACGATCGATGTCGAGGCCGAGGGCGAGTCGGGTACCATCGCCTTCAACTACCACTACATCTTCGGCTGCCTCAATGCCCTGTCCAAGGAGAAGGAGATCACGCTGGAGCTCAAGAGCTACTCGCAGGCGGGCATCTTTAAGTCCTACGATAAGATCAACTACCTGTACCTGGTCATGCCGGTCCGCATCTAGCGCTGCGCTATGACCATGTTCGCCCGCGATCTTTCCGTCGCGCACTACCGCAGCTTCGATAGCTATCGCCTTGCCCTGGACGAGGGCGTGACGATACTTGCAGGACCCAACGCGGCGGGAAAGACCAATCTCATAGAGGCCCTGCAGCTGCTGACGAGCGGCGCCTCGTTTAGGCATCCGACCGCAGCGGAGCTCGTCCATGACGGCGTGGGCTCGTGCAAGATCGAGCTGAGGCTCGAGGGCGACGGCCGCGTGCTTGATATGGGATTGAGCGCGGAGGACGGTAAGCGCTCGTTTAGCCGCAACGGCAAGAGATGCTCTGCCGCTGGTGTGCGCGGGGTTCTGCCGAGTGTGCTGTTTTGCCCCGACCATCTGGACATGGTTAAGCGAGGCGCCAGTGTGCGCCGCGCCGCCCTCGATGACTTTGGCATGCAGCTGAGCGCACGCTATGCCGATCTTGCGAGCACCTATGGGCGCTGCGTGACCCAGCGTAACGCCTTGCTCAAGGAGACCTGGTGCTGCCGCGAGATGCTCGGCGCGTGGAACGATTCGATTGCCCGCGCGGGCTCGGCCCTGCTCGTGCACCGGTTGGCCCTGCTCGACCGGCTGGCGGGCCATGTGCACACTGCCTACGGGCAAGTGGCGTCAGGTGAGGCCGCCAACGTGACCTATGCGTCCACGCTGGGGGATTTGCCCCAGGTCGAGGATCGCGAAGAGCTGAAGGGTTGGGCGTACGAGCGCATGCTGGCTGCCCTTGACGAGCATGCCGACGAGGAAATTCGCCGCGGCGTGACGTTGGTGGGACCGCATCGCGACGAGATTGAGTTCACCGTGGCGGGTCGCTCCGCCCGTTCATTTGCCAGCCAAGGACAGCAGCGCACGCTGGTGCTGTCCTGGAAGGTGGCCGAGGTCGCCGTGGCTCGCGATGTCCTGGGCACCGCCCCGCTGCTGCTTCTGGACGACGTGATGAGCGAGCTCGACGGCGAGCGTCGCGGCGCTTTCCTGCGGCTGATCGGCGATGATATCCAGACGGTCATAACCACGACCAACCTGGGGTACTTTACCGATGACCTGCTTGATCGAGCCAAGGTGGTGAGCATGGGTGAGACGTGCTAATTACGAGCGCGAGAGCGAAACGGTCGCCTTCAGCGGGTTTTTGAACGCAGAGCGCCAGCGCATCCTGGCGTCCGCGACCCCCGAGCGCCGTGCGCAGATGGAGGCCGCCGAGGAGTCGCGCGCGGTCTATCGCGCATGGAACGCGGTGTGCTCGGGCACGCGCGAGGGACGGCATGTGACGGGGCTGCGCTACCTGCCCGAGTCCAATGAGCTGCTGGTGTATCTCGACTCGCCCTCGTGGACGCAGGAAATGACGCTGTTGCGCGAGATCATCCGCGCGCGCATGGAGCGCGCCGGTGCGCATGTGGACGGCCTGGTGTTCAAAACCACCGCGCCCGGTCACACGCCGCCCGCCGCCAAGGAGCGCCTGCGCCCGGTGCCGACCGAGCGCCCGCCGGCCCCGTACGCCGACCTAAGTGAGGCCGAGCGCACCGAGATCGAGCGCCAGGTGGCGCCCATCGAAGACCAAAAACTGCGCGAGGCCCTCGAGAATGCCATGAGAGCCAGCGCCGAGTGGGCCAAGGGCGTGCAAAGCAAAAAAGAGCCTTAAATCGCATCTGGTGGCCTTGTAGAGCCAAATACCCTCGTTCCCGAGGGTATTTTTTTACGATAAACTAGTAAGGCTGTACACATTTTCTTGACTGAAGGAGGACGTGTGGCAAACGAAAACGATTACGATGGCGGCGAGATTAAGATTCTCGAAGGTCTCGAGGCCGTTCGTAAGCGCCCGGGCATGTATATCGGCTCGACGAGCGCCAGCGGTCTGCATCACCTGGTGTGGGAGATCGTTGACAACTCCGTCGACGAGGCCATGGCCGGTTTCTGCACCGAGATCCAGGTGACGGTCCACGCCGACAACTCCATCACGGTCGTCGACAACGGGCGCGGCATCCCCGTCGACGAGCACCCTGTTAAAAAGATCCCGACGCTCGAGGTCGTCATGACGATCTTGCACGCCGGCGGTAAGTTCGATAACTCGGCCTATAAGGTCTCGGGCGGCCTGCACGGCGTGGGCATCTCCGTCGTCAACGCACTGTCCAAGCGCGTGGTCGTTCAGGTTCGTCGCGATGGCAACACCTACGAGATGGAGTTCTCGCGCGGCAAGACCGTCAAGAAGATGGAGGTCGTGGGCACCTCGGATTCGACGGGCACCACCGTCACCTTCTGGCCCGACGACGAGATCTTCGAGACCTGCATCTACGATTTCGATACGCTGCACAACCGTCTGCAGGAGACGGCGTTCCTCAACAAGAACCTCAAAATCGTGCTGACCGACGAGCGCGAGGCGACTCCCCACGTGGAGGAGTTTTGCTACGAGGGCGGCATCATCGACTTCGTCAAGTTCCTCAACGAGGGTAAGGACGTCCCCGAGGCCTTTAAGGAGCCCATCTACATCGAGGGCAAATCGGACCCGGATGCGCCCGTGGCCAAGATGGGCGAGGTCGAGGTTTCCCTGCAGTGGAACAGCGGCTACGGCGAGAACGTCATGTCGTTTGCCAACGACATCTACACTCCCGAGGGCGGCATGCACCTTGAGGGCTTTCGCACCGCGCTCACCCGCGTGATCAACGACTACGCGCGCAAGCAGAACCTGCTCAAGGAAAAAGACGCCAATCTGACCGGCGACGATGTGCGCGAGGGCCTTTCGGCCGTTATCTCGGTCAAGCTGCCCGATCCGCAGTTTGAGGGCCAGACCAAGGCCAAGCTCGGCAGCTCCTATATGCGCGCGCTGACGCTCAAGATCGTGACCGACGGCCTTGCCGATTACTTGGAGGAGCATCCCAAGCCTGCCCGCGAGATCGTCAAGAAGGCGCAACAGGCCTGCAAGGCGCGCAATGCCGCCCGCAAGGCGCGCGAGGCGACCCGCCGCAAGAGCCTGCTCGAGACGGCGTCCCTGCCCGGTAAGCTCGCTGACTGCTCGGTGCGCGATGCCGAGCTGACCGAGCTCTTCATCGTAGAGGGCGACTCGGCAGGCGGTTCGGCCAAGGACGGCCGTCGCCGAGACATTCAGGCGATTCTGCCCCTGCGCGGCAAGATTCTGAACGTCGAACGCGTTGGTGACCATCGCGCGTTCTCGAGTGACACCATCCAGTCGCTGATTACCGCGATCGGCTGCGGCGTCACGACGAGTGCCGGCGACGGCGGCGACTTCGATATCACCAAGGCGCGCTACCACAAGATCATCATCATGACCGATGCAGACGTCGACGGTGCGCACATCCGCATCCTGCTGCTGACGTTCTTCTACAAGTACATGCGTCCGCTGATCGATGCCGGCTACGTCTATGTTGCCTGTCCGCCCATCTTTGGCATTAAGGTGCGCAACAAGATCCACTACGTGTATCCCAACGGCCGCCAGCCCGAAGACGAGATCCTGCGCGACACCATCCAGAGTCTGGGCCTGAACCCCGACGATAACGACGAAGACGGCAAGGCCAAGGATGGCAAGATCACCAAGAAGCGCAAGGGCTATACCGTCCAGCGCTACAAGGGTCTGGGCGAGATGGACCCCAAGCAGCTCGCCTCGACGACGATGGATCCCAAGACCCGCATCCTGCAGCGCGTGTCGATCGAGGATGCCGTGGTGGCAGACCGCGCCGTGCGCGAGCTGATGGGTTCCGAGGTCGGCTATCGCCGCGAGTACATCGAGAAACACGCGCATGACGCACGATTCTTAGATGCCTAACCTGTTCGGCTTTCCCAGCCACCGCACCTTCGCTCTCAATCGTCGGTCGCGTACCCAAGTACGCTTCCCTCCTCTTTCGAGCGAATCTGCGGCACCTGGAAAAGCCGTCTCCGTCCTAGTGACGGGGACGGGGACTATCTGATTTGAACCACGCAAACCATGAGGAGGTAACGTGGCAGACGATATCAACAATAACGAGGGTATGGGCGAGGCCGGCGATGCCGGCATGCCCGACGATCTGAAGCGCCTGCTTGCCCGTGCTGAGCAGGGCGAGGACGGCGATCCTGACGCCTATAACCCCGATGCCGATGATGACGAGGAAGAGGACGACGACGGTGAGCTCGAGGAGAGCTTTGGCGAAGTCGATCGTGGCGCCTCGGCCGGCGAGGATATAAACGGCGGCCAGCTCCAGATTTCGGAGTTTGGCCGCGAGATGAAGCAGTCATTTATCGAGTATTCGATGTCGGTCATCACGGCGCGCGCCCTGCCGGACGTGCGCGACGGCTTAAAGCCAGTGCACCGCCGCATCCTGTACGCGATGAACGAGAGCGGCATCTACCCCAACCGCCCGCATAAGAAGTCGGCGTGGACGGTCGGCGAAGTTATCGGTAAGTACCACCCGCACGGCGATTTCGCGGTCTATGAGGCCATGGTTCGCCTGGCGCAGTGGTTCTCCATGCGCACGCCGCTCATCGACGGTCACGGCAACTTCGGCAACATCGACGGCGACGGCGCGGCGGCCATGCGTTACACCGAGAGCCGCCTGGCCAAGCCCGCCATGGAACTGCTGCGTGACTTGCAGAAGGATACCGTCGACTGGCAGCCCAACTACGACGAATCGCTCGCCGAGCCCGTGGCGCTGCCTGCGCGCTTCCCCAACCTGCTGGTCAACGGCAGCCAGGGCATCGCCGTCGGCATGGCCACCAACATCGCTCCGCATAACCTCACCGAGGCGATCGAGGCCACCTGCTACCTGATCGACAACCCCGACGCCACCGTCGACGAGCTCATGCAGATCATGCCCGGTCCGGACTTCCCCACCGGCGCCATCATCATGGGCAGCGCCGGCATTAAGCAGAGCTACGAGACCGGCCGCGGCTCCATTACCGTGCGTGCCAAGGCACATGTGGAGTCCACCAAGACCGGCCGCAGCCGCTTGGTCTTTACCGAGATTCCCTACATGGTCAACAAGGGCACCCTGCAGGAGAAGATCGCCCAGCTCGTCAACGACAAGCGCATCGAGGGCATCTCGGATATGCGCGATGAATCCAACCAGAAGGGTATCCGTCTGGTCATCGAGCTCAAGAAGGGCGTCATTCCGCAGGTCGTGCTCAACAACCTGTACAAGTACACCTCGCTGCAGACGACCTTTGGCGCCAACAACCTGGCGCTTGTCAACGGCGTTCCCAAATGCCTGAGCCTGCGCGAGATGCTGCAGCACTACATCGACCACCAGGTCGACGTCGTCACCCGCCGCACCCGCTTCGACCTTAAGAAGGCCCAGGCCCGCGCGCATATCCTCGAGGGCTACCTGATGGCTCTCGACCATATCGACGAGGTCATCAGCATCATCCGTTCCTCGCAGACCGACTCCGAGGCCAGCAGCCGCCTGATTGAGCGCTTTGGCTTTACGCCCGAGCAGACCACGGCCATCCTCGAGATGAAGCTGCGCCGCCTGACCGGCCTGGAGCGCGACAAGATTCAGGAAGAGCTGGACGGTCTGCGCCGCGCCATCGCCTACTACGAGGACCTGCTGGCGCACGAGGAGAAGATTCTGGGCGTCATCAAGGAAGAGATGCGCGAGATCTCCAAGAAGTTTGGCGATAAGCGCCGCACCGAGATCAGCCAGGTCGAGAAGGACCTGGACGTCGAGGACCTCATTGCCGACGAGGACATGGTCGTGACCATCACCCACACCGGCTATGTCAAGCGCATCCCGGTGGCCGCCTACCGCGCCCAGAAACGCGGCGGCAAGGGCGTGTCGGGCGTCAACCTCAAAGAGGACGATGTCATCGACGAGATGTTCATCGCGTCCACGCACGAGTACGTGCTGTTCTTCTCGAGCAAGGGCAAGGTCTATCGCCTGAAGGTGCACGAGCTGCCGGTGGGTACGCGCCAGGCGCGCGGTACCGCGATCGTCAACCTGCTGCCCTTCGAGGAGGGCGAGAAGATTGCGAGCGTCATCAGCTGCCGCGAGTTCCCTGCCGACGAGTATCTGATGTTTGCCACCAAGAGCGGCATGGTCAAGAAGACCGTGATGAGCGCATATGACCGCAGCCGTCGCGACGGCCTGATCGCTATCAACCTGCGTGACGACGACGCGCTGCTGAACGTGCGCCGCGTGCGCGAGGGCGACAAGATTATCCTGGCCACCACCGCGGGCAAGGCGATTATGTTCTCCGAGGAGCAGGTGCGTGCCACCGGCCGCGATACCAGCGGTGTTCGCGGTATCGGCATGAAGGACGGCGTGAGCGTTCTGGGCATGGAAGTCACTAACGGCAACGGCGATCTGTTCGTCATCACCGAGCGCGGCTACGGCAAGCGCACGCCGGTCGCGGACTACCCGGAGCAGAATCGCGGCGGCCAGGGCGTCTACACCATCCAAATGACCGAGCGTAAGGGTAACCTCGCGGCCATGAAGACGGTGGGCCCGCAGCACGAGCTGTTCATCGTGACGGAAGGCGCGACGGTCATTCGCGTCAAGACCGACGAGATCAGCCAGACTGGTCGTGCCACCCAGGGCGTCAAGATGATGACCGTCGACGACAACGACCGCGTATGCGCCGTAGCCCGCATGACAGCCGCCAAGGAGAAGCCCGAAGGCGAAGCCGCCGAGGCCGCAACCGACGCCGAAGAGGCCCCAGTCGACCTAGGCGACGGCAACGACATGCCAGAGGATCTCCTAGACGAGTAAGAGGCCCTAGCTGGTAAAAATCATCAGACCCCTTACATCGGCGGTCGGCGCACTGCGCGCCGACCGCTTTTTTGACAATCTTGAACCTCGCGTCGGCCCCGGCTGCCCGGCGGCATACGAAGTCGATCGCGAGTTCCGCACGAGCCGGAGAGCACTTAATGTGCTCTCCGTGCGAGCAGGACTGTCCGAGCAGGCGACTTCGCATGCCGCCGGGCAGCCGGGCCGACACCCCTCAAAGATTTTCAAAAAAGTTGTTGACGCGCGCGTAACGACTCGTCTAATATATCCCTTGCGCGATGGACCTGTAGCTCAGTTGGTTAGAGCGTCCGGCTGATAACCGGGAGGTCACAAGTTCGAATCTTGTCAGGTCCACCACTTTCTTTCGCAATAAACACCCCAGCGAGAGCCGAGTCGCCGCTGGGGTGTTTATTACTGTCTCCGTGGGGGTTTAGCTCAGCTGGGAGAGCGCGGGCTTTGCAAGCCTGAGGTCAGGGGTTCGATCCCCCTAACCTCCACCATGATGGACCTGTAGCTCAGTTGGTTAGAGCGTCCGGCTGATAACCGGGAGGTCACAAGTTCGAATCTTGTCAGGTCCACCATCAAAACTGTGAAGAGCCCTGGGGCGTTGCCTCGGGGCTTTTTCTTGTCTGTGATAAATCTCATTTTGGTTTTGTGTGCTGTGCGAAAGATTGGGTAGTATAGCTATTCAATGCGGTGGAGCTGCCGCGTGTTAACCGCTACGTACCGGAGGTGTTCCATGGTTCGTGTCGACATAGAGACCATCGTCATGGCCGCCGGTCCCGTGCCATCGCTTATCGTGCTTCGTGAGCGCAGCAGCAAATCGGACTCGCCCGCGCCGCTGCGTTCCCTTTCCATTCAGACTGGTTCGTTTGAAGCTGCTGCCATCAGCCGCGGCATCGATAGCGGCCGCGCCGAGCGCCCGATTACCCATGACCTGCTGCTCGATACCGTTGACGCCTTGGGCGCCAAGCTCGAGCGCATCGAGATCGTTCGCGCCGAGCCGCCGGTGTTCTACGCGACGATCGTCGTGCTGGCCGATGGCGAGGAGCGCAAGATCGACGCCCGCCCCAGTGACGCCATTGCCCTTGCCGTGCGCAGCAATGCCCCCATGTTTGTGGAGGACGACATCATGAATCGCCTGGGAACTGTTTCTACCCACGCCGAGGAAGTCGACGACGAGCAGGAGTTCGAGAAGTTCGACGAGTTCGTCCATACGCTCTCCCCCGATGACTTCTAAATGTCTGGCACGCGAGCGGAGAGGTCGCTGATGGGTACCCGCGTATCGGCTGAAGCGGCCGCTATCGCGCGTGAAGCCCAGATGCGCTCGGAGGCTTCTGAGGCGGCTCGCATTGCCTATGTGACGCAGGCCCGCACGCTTCGCGAGCGCCGCGGCTCGTTTATCAAGATGGTTGTCGTCTCCGCCCTTGTCGCGGCAATCTGCTCGCGCCTTCGTGGTACAGTTGGTGCGCTTGGGTTTTCGATTTCAACGGGCTTGGTAATCTGGGGCGTGGTCGATGCAGTAATGCTGACCAACCAGATCAAGGTACTCGATAAGCGCGCGATGGATATGATGCGCGCCCGCGACGCTGCCGCCAAGATTGCTGCCGAGGCACAAGAACTGTAACGACGCCAGACTCGATGGGAAGGTCTAAAGATGGCACAGGATATGCAGGACGCCGGTAACGTCTCCGCCGAGCTCGACGCCATGGTGTGCGATCTGATCGGCGCGTTCTTGGACGACCTTGCCGCCGGTGAAAACCCTGGCGTAGTTGTGGCGATCGAGGACGCTGCTTCCAACCGATATCTGGCGGCGCTCGACGAAGATGGCGAGGAGGCATGCCTCGAGGCTGCCACCAACTTTATCTCCGAGCACAAGATGGGTCTTAAGGACGAGGGGCTGGGCCGCATCGCCCGCTATGCCATCGGCTACACCGGTTGTGTCGAAATTGACGGCGGCTATCACGACGCCCTGCTCGTGAGCTTCTTCGAAACCACGCTCGAGAGCGGTTTTTCGGCATACGTGCTGTATGAGGGCATGGGTGCCGGCGATGGTTTTATGTGGAGCGACCCTGAACCTGCAGGTGAGGAAACCCCTCTCATCTAAAATCGCTAAAATAAACGAGTTTTCGGTAAAAGGCTCAATATTCCCGCTGAGCGTTGTGTCGCTGGGTGGGCCGCATACGCGTGCCGTTTGTATATGGATAGAAGATAGGGGAACTACATGCGCGTAGACAATCTGAGGAACATCGCCATCATCGCCCACGTCGACCACGGCAAGACGACGATGGTCGACAAGCTCCTGCGTGCCACGGACGCCTTCCGTGCCAACCAGCAGGTCGAGGACCGCGTCCTGGACTCTAACGACCAGGAGCGCGAGCGCGGCATCACGATTCTCGCCAAGAACATCTCTATCGAGTACAAGGACGTCAAGATCAACGTCATCGACACCCCGGGCCACGCCGACTTTGGCGGCGAGGTCGAGCGCGTGCTGCGTATGGCCGACGGCGCCCTGCTGCTGGTCGACGCTTTTGAGGGCCCCATGCCCCAGACCCGTTTCGTGCTGCGTCACGCTATCGACACCGGCCTCAAGATCATGATCGTCATCAACAAGATCGATCGTCCGGGCGCCAACCCCGAGAAGGCCTACAACGACTGCCTGGACCTTATGGCCGACTTGGGTGCCACCGACGACCAGCTCGAGTTCGCCATGGAGCACGTGGTCTACGCCAGCGCCATGAATGGCTTTGCCCGCCTCGATCCCAACGACGGCAACATGGACATGTATCCGCTGCTCGATATGATCATCGACGACATGCCCGCTCCCGAGGTTGACGAGAACGCCCCGCTGGCCATGCAGTGCGTGACCATTGACCACTCCAACTTCGTTGGCCGCATCGGCATCGGTCGCGTGTACTCCGGCACCATCCATCAGGGCGATCAGATCCTGGTCGTCAAGAACGACGGCTCCAGCGCTACCGCTACCGTCAAGCAGCTCTTTACCTTCGACTACCTGGGCCGCACCGAGTGCCAGGAAGTCGGCGCCGGTGACATCGCCGCCGTCGTGGGCATCGACCGCACCGATATCGGCGATGTCTACACCGATCCCGAGAACCCCGTCGAGCTCGAGCCCATCGAGATCGACCCGCCGACCCTGTCCATCGTCTTTGAGGCTTCGACCTCCCCGCTCGTCGGTCGCGACGGCGACATCGTGGGCGCCCGTCAGCTCAAGGAGCGCCTGTTCAACGAGGCCGAGAACAACGTAACCATGAAGATCGAGGAGCTCGAGGACAAGAGCGGCGTCGAGGTCTCGGGTCGCGGCATCCTGCACCTGTCCGTTCTGATGGAGTCCATGCGTCGCGAGGGCTTTGAGTTCCAGGTTGGCCGTCCTCGCGTTCTGTTTAAGAAGGACGAGAACGGCAACAAGATGGAGCCCGTCGAGCAGGCCGTCGTCGAGTGCCCGGACGAGTACTCGGGCAAGGTCGTTGAGGTCTTCGGCACCTCCGGTGGCATCATGACGAGCATGGATACCTCGGGCATCGTGACGCATCTCGAGTTCAAGATCCCGACGCGTGGCATCATGGGCCTTAAGAACCGCATCATGAACGTCACCCACGGCGAGGGCGTGTTCTACCACACCTTCCTGGAATACGGTCCCTACGCCGGCGAGATCGGCAACCGTCAGAACGGTGCCATGATCTCCATGACCACTGAGAAGGCCGTTGCCTATGCTCTGGGTACGCTGCAGGAGCGCGGCCAGCTCTTCGTTGAGCCGGGTACCGAGTGCTACGAGGGCATGATCGTGGGCGAGCGCAGCAAGGCTGGCGACATGGTCGTCAACATCGCCCGTACCAAGAACCTGGGCAACCAGCGTTCTTCGACTTCCGATATCTCCGTCCAGCTGGTGCCGCCCCGCACCTTCTCGCTGGAGGAGGCGCTGGAGTACATCGCCGACGACGAACTGGTCGAGATCACTCCCAAGAACATCCGCCTGCGCAAGCGTCTGCTCAACGCCACCGACCGCAAGAAGGC
>CAJMMA010000025.1 GCA_905214435.1 uncultured bacterium | reverse complement strand
CCTGCAGCTTGACCGGCTTGCCGCAGAGGGCGGAGCCCGAGACTTCGAGCGACTCGACGGAGCAGCGCTCGCCGACCGTGACCTTGCGGGTCAGGTGCCTCTCGGCGGAGCCGTCGATCACGTCGAGGTAGACGGTGTACTCGCCCGGCTCGGTCGGGGTCCACTCGCAGGAGGAGGAAGCGGAGGGCTGCTGGGCGACGCCCCACTTGGCCCAGCCGCCCTTCTCCCAGACGAACTTGTACTTGAGGCCGGAGGCGTCGCCGGACACCTTGGCCTGCAGCTTGACCGGCTTGCCGCAGAGGGCGGAGCCCGAGACTTCGAGCGACTCAAGAGACCAATTAACAACTTTGTATTTAGAAGTGCTAGTCACATATCCATTGGAGTCAATGACATCAGCATAGATCTCATATTCACCAGCCTGGGGCAGGGTCCAAGAAATCGACGGCGAAGTTAAGTCTTGACCGATTACACCCCAATTGGAATCACTCCAATCAGACCCAGCCCTATGCCAAACAAACTTATATCTAAGGCCATCAGTCTTGCCGCTAACATTTACACCGATTTTTACCGTTGACCCCGCATGTCCCAGTTCTTCCGAGAAGGAAATTCCATTGACGGAGTAGGGATGCGGGAACTGCGCGATGATTGCGGCAGCGTCAGCCTCGCCAAGACGGCGGCAACCATCGTCCGAGAAATAGTTGGCCACATCACCGTAATTCGAGATAAAGCCATGTTCGATAAGAATACCTGGAATTCCCTGCTCGCGAGCACAGCGGATAACGGCGAACTCGTCGCCTACCTCCATTTGAAATACGCCGCGGTATGTTAGTCCCATAGCAGCAAGGTTGTTCATGACCTTGTTGGCAAGCTCAACAGAGACCTGCGTGTAGTCGGTGCCATTTGCGGTAGGAGCATAAACTTCTGCGCCGTGAGCCCCAGAAGACCCAGAGTTGATGTGAAAGCTAACAAAGGCCTGCGCGCCCTGATCAATGCAGCGCTGTACGCGGTAAAGATAATCATTGCTGGGATAGTAGCCAGACTGCTCGCGCGCAAGAACGATCTTAAAGCCGTAAGCTTCAAGTTTATTTTTGCAGGCTGTCATGATCTTCCAGGTAAGGTCGGCTTCACTCTTGCCATTACCCTGAGCGCCAGAATCCACCCCGCCATGTCCCGCGTCAAGTGCAATAACCCCCACATTACGCGCGGAGCGCTCAGCATAGGTGGAAATGCCATCGGGTGAATCGGCGCATTCCAATGCCTGCTGAATCGACTGGGCTTCAACGGCATTGCCATCGCCGTCCGCATAGTAAACAGAAGTGCCCTCGGAGCTCACGGAGCCATTAATGACCGTAAACGAATAATCCCTGTCAGAAAGATCCACCTCATGCTCAGAGCCATCGCCCTGCAAAGCATAGGTTATCGATGTGAGGAAATATGTATTAGATTCCAACTGCGAACCAAAAATAAAAGCAGCAGAATTATCAGCCGTTGCAGATGCTTCAATAGTCCCCTGAACCCCATTGGCACTTACATAGTTGAGAGTTGCGGAGGCAAGGCTATCGCCGTCATCGGGAGTAGCAAAGGCAACGACCTGATCAGTCCCGCTGGAAAGGCTCGGGTAGGCAAGATATACATACTGGAAAGAAGAATCGACCGGTTCAGCCTGCTGATGGTTCTCAGATACATCAACGCCAAAATCCTCATCAGCCGATTCGTCAACGTTCGTTGCCGGCGATGAATCATCAGCAGCGTCGACATCAACAGAACCCGCATCACGCGAGGCCTCGCCATCATCGTCTGCAGTAGCAGCGTCCACGGCAGCGTCCGCAGACGGGACGTTGCTCGCAGCGTAGGCAGCAGCCACAGGACCCATCAAGGATGAAATGGTCAAAAGACCAGCAAGAGAAAAAGCTGTTGAGGCACGCAATGCCTTTTTCATATTGAATCCCCCGTCACAAATAATGTTACTAAGAGAAGATTATCTTACAATCTCCTCTGCATCGGAAGTCCAGTTATTCGAAGCGCGGGAATTGTTATAAAGGCAGGCAGAAACCTGCTCTTATAAAAAGCAGGTTACGTTCTCAGCAAACTTTTGTTTTTTCGTCCTTCCATGGACACAGTGCTAGCTCTAGTTTTTGAAGCAATTAGCGGCGCCCCAAACAGCGCAAGTGCCAGTAACACGAAAATCCACTGAAGCACGCAATTCGTTTAAGCACGTGACGGACGACGAAAGCGTGTACGCAGCCGCGAAATACAGCAAAAAGCCCCATGTTTCGCTTGTATCAGAGGCGTCTGGGGCTTCATCGAAAGAGTAGCCTGGCTAACGCATTCAAGAAAAATAGAGCGTGGTCTTCATGAATCAAACGCCAGTATGCAACGCTCGCGCGCGTCTTTGAATCTTCTAATGAGCAAGAAGAGGGGGGTCTAGGAAAGACCTAATAGTTCTTGGAATCTGGGAATCGTCGAACTCACCATCTTTAAACAAGAGAATCATATAGCTTCTTATCGTTCTGTCTCGAAAAGATATGAGTGACCAGATGCACATCGTGGGCCTTTGAAATACAATCTTCGTCCCTTAAAGATTCAGCAACATAACAACCGCCCCAATCAAAAAACCGAGATAGCCCCGGCTGATAATCAAAGAGGCGGTTGGATTGGCAACACCTATTTGGACGATTCCGGGAGGGACAGCCCCGCCTCCCTGAACTCGACCGGCGACATGTAGCCCAGCGTCGAGTGGATCCTGAAATTGTTGCACCAGTGCACGTAGTCCGAGAGTTTGACCCGGAGCTCGCGCGTCGTGCCGAACGTCTCGCGGTGGACGAGCTCGGCCTTCAGTATCCTGTTGGTCGACTCGTCGACGGCGTTGTCGTAGGGGCAGCCCATGGCCGACAGCGACCTCTCTATGCCGAAGGCCTCGAGCATCAGGTCGATCTCGGCGTTGTCGAACTCGCTGCCGCGGTCCGTGTGGAAGACCTCGATGTCCGAGATCGGGAAGGAGAGCGTCGCGAACGCCGACCTGACCAGCCGGGCGTCCTTTGTGTTCTGGTGGCGAAGCTCCTGCGGTGGTACATTTCATTTTTCAGCGTCGCAAAGAACGACTCTGCGACGGCGTTGTCGTGGCAGTTGCCGGTACGGCTGCAAGAGAGGCGCACATGGTTGCCCCTGGCCCACTCAGCGAGCTTGCGGCTGGTGTACTGCGCCCCCTTGTCCGAGCGGAATATGGCGTTCTCTGCCACGTACC
Source organism: uncultured bacterium (assembly GCA_905214435.1). Taxonomy (GTDB): domain Bacteria; phylum Actinomycetota; class Coriobacteriia; order Coriobacteriales; family Coriobacteriaceae; genus Collinsella. The sequence continues at coordinate 22,753 of CAJMMA010000025.1, read as the reverse complement.
CGCGCGCACGCGCGCTCTCGAGGGCGCTGACGACGATATCGGCGGTCATGCGCTCGGACAGCGACCAGCCCACGAACATGCGGGTGTTCAGGTCGCTCACCGTCGACAGGTAGAGCCAGCCCTGGCCGGTGCGCAGGTAGGTGATGTCGCCGACGAGCTTGTAGGTGGGCACCGGGCTCGTGAAGTCCCGCCTGATCAGGTCGGGCCTTGGCTTGGCGTCCCTGTCGGGGACCGTAGTCCTCTTCGACTTGTACGGCGTGCAGCCGCGGATCCCCAGCTCGCGCATGCACTTGCGCACACGGTACAGCGTGATGCCGCGCAGGCCGTCGGGCAGGAAGCACTTCACGAACCGCGCGCCGAAGCGCCTGTCGGACTCGAGCCACACGCGCCGCACGGCGTCGCGCGCCTCGGACCAGTCGTCGACGGGGCAGCCGTTGGAAACCCAGCTGCAGTGGCCCGACCGGCTCACCCCCAGCACCTTGGCCATCATCGCCACCGTGAAGTTGCCCTTCTCCGCCTCCATGAGCCTGTACCTGGCTAGAGTGCCTGCTCTTTGGCGAAGAAGGCCGCGGCTTTTATTAGGAACGCGTTCTCCGCCTCGAGCTCGCGTATGCGCTTCCTCGCCTCGCGAAGCTCGCGCTCCTCGGCCCTCGGGTCGGGCTCGCCCCCCAACTCGCGCTTGCGCTTGAGCACCCAGTCGTTCACCGTCTTGGGGTTGAGCCCGAGCTCCCCGCAGACCTGGGTTATGGGGCGCCCCGTGGAGATGACGTAGTCGGCTGTCTCCCGCCTGAACTCGTCGGTGTACTTCTTCTGATTGGCGACCATGAGGCAATCCTTCCGTCCATCGGCTTGAATGCAGTCTAGGGCATCGCGGCCACACGATCCCTCCAGCCCGCGTGTCCGAAAAAACGATACAGGTCAGAGGTCGCCCCGCGACGCGGCGCCACGCGACGAAGTGCAACCGCAGGCTGATCGACCGCAGGGAGGCCATGGCCGCCGCCGGCAAGAGGCCGTGCATGGCCAACTGCGCCACGGCGCGCGAGATGGCGTGCTGGGTGTGGGCCATAGCCGGGATGGCGGCGGCGTAGCGCGCCGCCGCCCCCGGACACGGGTTCCGACCCCGGCGCGCGCCGCGCTCGAGGCCGTTGGGAGGCCATCCGAGTCCCTTTTCTGGGCGGCGGGAGACCGCCATGCCCGCATAAAGACTCCGATTTCGCCGCGAGGCCCCCAGCCGTAGCAACGAAATGCGCAGCCGAGAAGGCCACGCGCGGATATTAGAATGCCGAACGTGCGTCGAGCAGACACGCCCTCCAGCGGCGCGGTCGCAGGGTGAAGATAGGTAGGCCCGGCCGTGCGCGGTAGCTCCGCGGGCGGCCGGGCCGGTTTTGCCTCTTGGCAATGTTCAACTCATAGTAAAAGGGAGGAGTCGACTGATCGGCCCCTCCCACGGCGTTTCGCCGTTTCTCTCTACACATATTAGCACACGGAAGGAACGTCACCGCTTGCGCCCGTAGCCATCGATGAACCCCTCAATAAATCCGTATTTCTGCCGGTCACCGCTTCCGACGATCATCATGTACGTATCAACCCCGACAGCGCTCTCGAGCTTCTCGAGCTCCCGCAGGCATTTCCGAAGAAAATCTCTGGAACGCTTCTTCTGATGCGTTAGCAAGGTCAATAGGTAGGCCAGGAGAACGATGTAGTCGATTATGGAATTGAAATTCAACCTGTACCCGATAGAAAGATCCTCATCGAGAAGCTCGCCAACCGCGGTCAGGTTTCTGTCGGTCTTGGGATACTTAACCGATTGGCTGAACCTCGAATCAAATACCGCCCCGTTATGGGCGACCGCGTTCCTTAAGGGACGAATCGTCTCGACGATGTTGATGACGATGCCGGGGTTCGCATGTAAGAGACCTAGGTCGCTTGCGATATCGGCGAGGATTTCATCGGGAAGGCTTCTGCATACGCTTGTGAGATCGCCGAGGGTCATCACCTCGAAAATGCTCCAAACGGGCGCGTCATCGTCGCGATCGACATAATGCTTCACGAGATCGTTTTTGTAACTCCGTCTCACGATGTTCTGAAGCTGGCTCTTGAGCTTGAGCTTTTCCCCCATCTGCCCGTTCACGACCCTTCCGTTGACATCCCTGCATGTCCGGAGGCCGCGCTTTAAGAAGGTCGCCAGCCCGGGGTCCTCTATGTTCTCAAGTATTCTGGCCAAGACTATGTTTTTAACCGCCGTTTCGATGAACATTATCTCCGGGTAGATTGCAGCCTTGATGGCGGAATCGAACCCGTATATGTCCATGAGTGCATCGAACGAAGGGAGGGGGAGCGCATTTTTGGGCTTTCGGACAAACCGGAAGCCTTTATAGCCATGGAAATAGCCCATGTTTCTCAGCAGTATCTTTCTGTCGCTCCCCCGCAAATCCTCCATACCGTGATTCGTCCTCATGTGCTTCATGAGGGAATTGATGCTCATGCCCTTCTTCATCGAACCTCCCTTGGCCTCCTTCTAGGAAATTATATCCCAGCCCGCCTCGACGGGGCGAGCCTGTCGTTGGCGCCGGCCTATTTGTGTTTGTTAACGTCGTGATTGCGGGTTTGGTCACATCCGATTTTCAGAATTGAGCACGATAGTTTTTCGGTTTTGAGCACGGCCACGCCGACCAGACCGCATGCCTTAACGTTGTCGGTGCGTCGTATCGGCAACGAGCAAAGGCAGGAGGGAATGATCGACGTGGACAAGATAGAGGACGCAGGTGGCGGGCTGCAGGGCCATGCTCGAGGCCGAGCTCGCGCACAGGGACGCGACCAAGAGGGCACGGCTGCTCAGGCAGGCGAGGCTCCCCGTGCACAAGTCGGCCGAGGGGTTCGACTGGTCGCACGTGCGGTTCTCCGAGGGCTGGGGCCGCGACGACATGCTTTCGCTGGGCTTCGTCGGCGCCCGCGAGGACCTCGTGTTCTTCGGCAAGACCGGCAGGGGCAAGACCCACATGGCCGTGGCCCTGGCGATGCGCACGGCCGCCGCCATCTGGTCGTCGCCGAACACCGCGCCCCACCGGCTGAACTCCAGGTTCGTGGTGATGACCACCGACTGCCGCTCGTAGGCGTCGGCGAACACCTAGAAGAGCGCGCGTGCCGTCGGGATCCAGCGGCAGGAAGCCGAGCTCGTCGATGACGAGCAGCCTAGCGCAGCCGATGAGCGCGGCCTCACGGTCAAGGCGCCCCTCGTCGCGGGCGCGCCGCAGCCGCATGACGAGCGATGACGCGGTGAAGAAGCGGGCCTCCATCCTCCGCTCGCACGCCAGCATGCACAGCGCCGAGGCCATGTGCGTCTTGCCGGTGCTGACGTCCCCCACCAGCACGAGGTCCTCGCAGAAACCAGTTTCATGGAGCGTTTCATTGAAAATCCCCCTAATCTAGCAACGGTTTAAAGTCTACTAGATTGGGGGGGGGACGCGAGCCAAGTCGACAAAGGCAGTTAACCGGCGGCTATTCATGCCTCAATTTAGAACCGCTCGAGAATCTCCGCGGCATTCTCTCGCAGATAGATATCTAGGTCCGGCACGACAAACTGCACGTAGCCCCTCTGTGGAGCCTGAATAACCTCTCTTTGTAGCAGCTTAGCCCTAATAGAGCTCTGACCTCATTGGTCTTTTTACCCATACGTTTAGCAATCTCAGATGATTTGGACTGCTGCTTATCCTCGCACATGGCCAAAAGGTATTTGATATCTTTGAGTCCAAGTCTAGAAATCGCGGGCTCGTGAACAACATCGTGAAAACGAGCCTCTGCCAGCGCAATGCCTTCGATAACATCGCGCTCGCTCACGTTGGCACTTTCGACACGATGCAAGTTGGCGCGCTGCCAAATGGAGTAACCGACCAGTTGCGCCAGATAGGCATAGCCCTTAGTGGCCTTAGCAGCTCTCGACAGCAATTAAACCATTGTCTAAAGCGAGAAAAACTCGCTCTCAGCGGATATGTTCGGCCCCAACCACGGATCGCCCGTCAAGAAGAACTCAGGCCAGCGCTGCATGAACAGTGCCTGTTCGCGCTTCCAGCGGCGCAGTTTTCCCTCGTTGGCCTCTTCCCTACCGCGCGAGGTGAACTCGTAGTGGTACAGCTCGGCATAGGGTGTAAAGATGGTGTGGTAGCCCGCCTCCCATACGCGCAGGCAAAAGTCTGCGTCGTTAAAGCCAACGGCGAATTCCTCGTTGTAGCCGCCGACGCGCTCAAATACGTCGCGTCGCACCATCTGGCAGGCACCCGTTACGGCGCTAAAGTTGCCCGGGCGCACAGCGCGGGCAAGATAGCCCTCGCGCTTTGCCGAGAAGTCCTGGTTAGCATGGGCAAGCGCACCACGCACGCCAACCAAAATGCCGGCATGCTGCACCAGATGATCGGCAAAATAGAGTTTGGCACCCACCACGCCCGCATCGGGACGCTGCAGATAACCCATCATCTCTTCGATAAAGTCCGGGCTTATGACCTCGGTATCGTTGTTGAGCAGCAGTAGATAGTCGCCCTTAGCATGCTCAACGCCAAAGTTGATGATCTGGGAGTAATTGAACTCGCCCGGCCAGTACACAACGCGCGCGCTGCCCTTGCCACCAGATGCAGCGGTTACGCGCTCCGGCAGGGTTTCGTAATACGCAAACGTCTCCGGGGCTTCGCTGTTGTTCTCCACCAAGACAATCTCGTAGTTGGCATACGTTGCCTTCCGGGCGATCGACATCACACAGGCGTCAAGCGTCTCAATGTGATCCTTGGTGGGAATCACAATGCTCACCAGCGGCGCAGGCTCCGGCAGCGCATAGCGCATGCGGTAGACAAACGGCGTCTCGGTATCCTCAACCGTTCCGCAAATGCCCAGCGCGTTAAAGTGGCGCTGCAGCGCAAGACGACCGGCTTCAATAGCATACGGCTTGCTATCGGCAGAGCCATCGGCGGTCGATCCCGGATGCACGCGCCAGTGATACAGCACATGCGCAACATGCCCAAACCGCGCGTCCGCCGCAAGGCAGCGAAGCGTAAGGTCGTAATCCTGGGCGCCCGCGACGTCTTCCGGCGACATGCCAATACGGTCGATGAGTGCCTTCTCCACCATCAGAAAATGCGTCACGCAGTTATGGCTATAGAGCAGGTCGACGTTGAGCTTAGTCTTAAAGACCGGCTGGCCCCACTCCCCCATTTTTTGGAACATGTCCTCGTCGCAGAACAGGACCTGGGGACGCTCGCCCTCGGCAGCCTTGTTCAACGCGGCAACATAGTGGAATAACGCGTCCGGTTCCAGGATGTCATCATGGTCCAAGAACGCGATGTAGTCGCCCGTCGCTTGCTCAATACCAGCGTTGGTGTTGACCACAATGCCGCCGTTGCCGGGAAGCTCGATGCGACGGATGCGCTCGTCATTGGCATCCGCCGCAAGATTGGCCACCGCATCCCATTCAGGCGAGGCATCCATAAGGAGCAATTCCCAGTTGTCATAGCTCTGGGCTAGCACCGAGTCCAGCAGCTCGCGCAGGTAGACCCGATCAGTCTTGTAGCACGGCACCACAATGCTCACGAGCGGCCTATAGGCAAAGGCCGCCGAAGCGACACGCTGGCACGCCATATCGCCCGGCTTTGCGCGATGTTGCTCAAACCAACGTCGATAAGCTGCGTCGTCTGCACGCGCGTCCTTCATGCGGTTCCAGCTGTCGTCAACCATGCCGTTGTACAGGCGACCATCCATGGCGCAAAAACCGCTCTGGATTAGGCCCGTGGGATCGCTCACAATCGCGACAAAATCTCGTATATCCCGAGGCATCTCTACGCTCAGATACGTTTTATTGACACGGCATCCGTCCTGCTGCGGCACATCGACCTGCGACTCAAACACATGCACGGTAACATCGATGGCGTTCATATGCGTATCGAAGATCAGGAGCTCAGGTGCGCACTGGGGGTCTCCCGCCCAGGTAACCTCATAGCGCCACACCGCGCCGGCGTCTGCCGGCAAATAGCGAATGGCATCGATCTCGTAGAGGCCGCAGTGTTCGCCACGCTGCGCATCGCGGATAAGCGCACACAGCGCAGGCTTAGCTTTGTAGTTAATCTTGGATTCCAGCTTGGCCACGCGGCTATCGAGGCGAATTGAGCCCAACCTTTGGTCACCGGATGCAAATGTGACGTCAATCGTAGAGCCGTCCAGAAAGGGAAGCGCCAAGACGGCGAGCTCGCGCTCGTAATCGGAAACGGAAGGGCAAAGCGCCAGTACACGGCCATGATCGACCGGGAACGCCAGCGACGGCACAGAAGAACCGCTCGTCGTCGCATGGGCAAACGCTTGAGAACCCTCCCGCTCAATAAGCGCGGCGACATCCTGACCGGCAAAACGAAGCAGCACAAACAGACGGCCCTGACTGCGGCAAAGTGCCAAACGCTTGATACTCATCTACACTTCTCGCTTTCCCAGGGCGTTCGCTGCCATGCGCTTGCAGGCACCCAGACACCCAAACCTCAAGACGTCGTAATCGAACATGAGCTTTTTGCACTCACGGGCATTGGGGGCCTTGCTGGTAAGCGCCGCACGCACCATAGCGGCAACAGAAGGAGCGCATTGTGCGAGCGCAGCATCGCTGCCCACGGCAGAACCGGCAAGCGCCGTGGCAACGGCGGCAAACACCTTGCCGCAGTCCGAACCCAGCAACCTGAGCGCATCGTACAGCACCAGATCGCAGAGGAAGTACGCCAGGTCCTCGGCATGCTGTACATCGAGACCGTCGCGCTGCCAGTCAGCCATCACCGCGGAGTAAATCTTCACGTGCTCCAGCAGTCGCGTCTCGTCGTCATAGCGCATAGTGTCCATAAGCGAGCCCTTGCGCGCGACACGGTAGTCATACAGCTTGTTCGAGATAAGCGCGGTCTTACGCGAACGACCGTACACGGCAAAATCGAAGACCTGGTCCTCGCCATACTTGACGGTTTCGTCGAACACGATCCCGTTACCCAGCAAAAACTCACGCTTGCAGGCGGTGCGCCATGCAAAGGGGCGAGATGCTTCCTTAAACAGCAGGTCAGAGCTATAGCCTTCAAACGACACATCGCGCGGGCTCAGCACATAGTTAAGCCACGGATACCCCGCCTCCAGCGGATACGGATTCGCACCAAAGGTCAAAACAACGCAGTCCTCGCGCTCAAAGGCATCGACGATCACGCGGCATGCATCGGGCGTAAACCGGTCATCGGAATCCAAGAACGCAACGATAGACGCCGTGGACGCGGCGATGCCTGCATTACGCGCACTCGACAGGCCGCCGTTCTCCTTATCGACCAGCGTAAAGCGCGCGTCCTTTTCGCAATAGGTAGCCGCGATATCGCGCGAGCCGTCCGGCGAGCCGTCGTTGACCAGCACGCCTTCCCAATCGGGCATGTCCTGCGCAAGCAGGGAGTCCAGGCACCAGGCCAGGCACTCCTCCACGTTATAGATGGGAACGACAACGGAAATCTTGGGGGTAGCCATAGTCAAGTGCTCCTACTGTGCGACCGGAACGTCATCGGGGTGCGGATTATCACCGTAGGTGCGCTGATACGTCAGCACGCGCCAGACCAGCGGCAGCCCGCCGATCTTGAAGTAGTGCTTAAACGTATTGATCTTGCCCGGCTTCTTAAAGCCAAAGCGCGAATCGATATAGGCGCGGGGCGACTTGACCATCAGGCGCAAGTCGGTCTCGCCACGCGGATCGAACAGCGACAGGTCAAAGCGACCGGCATCCCAATCGGACTTGAGCTCGGGAGAGGCCTTCTCCCAAAACTGCTCGCGCAACTCATCGACCAGGCGCTCATCATTCCAACGGTACGTATCGACCTTCATGCGCATTAAAATGCCCTGAAGCTGAGCCTTAAGCTCGGGGCGTTCATCCAAAAAGCGTTGCATCTCGGCATATTCGTCGCACACGCAAAACACCTTATTAGGCGAATTAACGGAGCTCTTCTCGTTATCCTGGCGATAGCACAAAATGGGGTCCGCAATAAACGCGGCACGCTCGGCGCATGCCCAGACCTTAAAGTTAAAACCCGCATCCTGATACGAGGCACCCGGCGTGGGAAGGAACCGAATCTGATTGTCGTTGAGGAACTCGCGCCGATAGATAGCCGACCAAATGGAAGGTTTGCGGTAGAAGATGCCCGGGCGATCGACGGGGCGATAAGCGGCGCCCGTCATATGCTCGTCGATGATCCCAAACAGCTCACGGCGTTCGCTGGGCGTGGACCAATACAGGTAAAAGTCGCCCTTTACCACATCGGCATGTTCAGCATCGGCCTTGGCGACCAGCTTTTGGAGCGAATCCTCAAACATAAAGTCATCGGACTCAAGGATGCCCACGTACTCGCCGCGCGCCATCTCCAGGCCGCGGTTCATCGAGTCGCCGTAGCCGCTGTTGGCCTTGTCGATCATCTTTACACGGGGGTCGCGCTCCATGTACTCGCGGATGATATCTGGCGAACTATCGGTGGAGCCGTCGTTGATGCAGATGATCTCGATGTCCTTGAGCGTCTGCGCCACGGCGGAATCGAGGCACTCGCGCAGGTAGCGCTCAACATTGCAGATGGGAACAAGCAGCGAAACTTTAGGGGTATCAGAGTTCTGCAAGAGAACCTCCTGTTGAATAGCGTGTAACAGGGTTATTTTAGCAGCCGAGTTGCGGCGGGCGGCAGCGCTTGGAACTAGAGAAAGCGCTCCAGGCAGGCCTTGAGACCACGGGTCGAAAGATAGAACAACGTGGCGTCTGCCATCGAAACGCCCGAGGTCGCCACAACGAGCTTATGGGCGACACGGCGAACGGCGCCCTTAGCAGGCATATCCGCCCACTCCGTTCCCAAAAACGTCGTGAGGTCCATGTTGACGCGAGCCGCCACGCGATGGAAGTCATCGGCATCCAAGCGCGCCAGGTCGAACACAATGAGGTCCAAAAACCAAGTTATCAGCTCGCCGGGGCACAGGTCCAAAAGACCGTAGGCCGCCCAGTCCTCCAAGACTTCCTCGAGCATCCTCATGTGGGCGTCAAGCTTTTTGGCGCGAGCCTCGGCACTGTTGAACTCGTGCGTCGCCGATTCGCTCTCCATCACGTAGTGGTAGAACTTGTCCGGCATGACGACGGTCTTGCGGGCAAGCGCATAAGCCGCAAATTGGAAGACGACGTCCTCTCCCAAAGCCAAACCGGGGGCGAAGCGAATGCCTTCGCGATTGAGCAGCTCGCGCGAAAAAGCCGCACGGCAGGCATAGGGCTGCGCATTCGAATGAAACAGCAGTTGGGGATCACGGGCGCCGAAGGTACCAGCTTTGGGGCTCATGAGCTGCTGAACGCGTTTGGGGGCAGCATCGGCTGGTTCACAGACGCCGCCAAAAACGGCGGCCTCGACATCTGCAGACTCCATGGCATGCAGTACGCGCTCGACCGTCTGGGCATCGATGTAATCGTCGGCGTCCACAAAAAAGACGGTCTCGCCCTCGGCGGCATCGATACCGGCATTTCGAGCACACGAGACACCCGCATTTTCCTGGTCAATCACCAGTACGCGATCGTCGGCCTGCGCGACCTGGCGCAACACGTTCAACGAATCATCAGTCGAACCGTCGTTGACGCAGACAACCTGAATCGAGCGCTCGGACTGAGCCAACAGCGAATCGAGGCATCGCTGAATGGAGCGCGCAGAGTTGTAAACGGGGACGACAATGGTCGCTTTGGGGGTCAAAGTCTCTCCCATGTCGACCTACCCCCTCAGCGATTCGATGAGGAAGGCAGCAACCACGCCTGGGCCTCCAACCGAGGCGTAATACTTAGCACGCCCCAAGGCACCATCCGTCGCAAAACTCGGATGCTCGTCAACCCAGCCCTCAGGATCTTTGAGGATGGCAGCGAGATTTGCGCGCTTCCACGGCTTGAGATCGTCAAGCGAAAACTCCCCCGCGTCCAAGGCCGCTTGGAACTCCTTGGCCATCTGAACCAGGAACTCCTTATAGAACTTAGGCGCCAAGCGCACGTAGTTCCACATATACGAATCGTACTTAATGAGTTGGTTGAACTTGAGCATGCGCGCGACGTCATCACTTGCGTGGTCGCGGGCATAATCCTCTCGAATCCAACGCTCAATCTCGGCATACTCGGTATTGACGCAAAAGACCTTAGCCGAAGAATTGACCGAGGAATTCTCGTTGTCCTGGCGATAAGACAACACGGCATCATGAAGGTAAACAGCCTTATCGGCGCACGCGATCACCTTAAAGGCGAATGACGTGTCCTGAAAGGATGCCCCCGGAGTCGGCAGGAACGTAATGCCGTTGCGCTCAAGAAAATCGCGACGGTACACGGCCGACCAAATCGACGGCTTTTGCTTAAAGAACTGCGTCGTATCGCTCGGGTGCACCGGCTTGCCACAGTCCTTGGCTTTAAACATCTCGTGCAGCGAACGGCGCTCCTCGGGCTTAGACCAGTAGAAATCAAAGTTCGCCTTCGCGAAGTCGGCATTATTGCTATCGGCGGCCGAGACAAGCTTTTCGAGTGCGTCGGACGCCATAAAGTCATCGGACTCCAAGATGCCCACGTACTTGCCGCGCGCCATCTCCAGACCGTGGTTCATCGAGTCGCCGTAGCCGCTGTTGGCCTTGTCGATCATCTTGACGCGCCTATCGTGCTCCATATACTCGCGAATAATCGCCGGCGAGTTGTCGGTCGACCCGTCGTTAATGCAGATGATCTCAATATCCTTGAGCGTCTGTGCCAGGGCGGAATCGAGACACTCGCGCAGGTAGCGCTGAACATTGTAAATGGGAATAAGCAGCGACAGAACAGGGCTGCCAGAGACGTTAGTAGACAAATGTGCTCCTTAGGAAATACCTGTCGTTTCATGGTATCAAAGGGTCAGCGCGCCAGCGGGCGTTTATATAATCTATGGAGCCTCTTGCGGGCAAAGTAGCCGCACGTCATGCGGCGGGCCCATGGCAGGTTCCTGCGTTTTATTCAAAGCTTGCCGACAAGGTGCGGTGAGCCTTTACAATAGAACAGTCCCAAGGACGTATTCGATAGCTTCCGCGCAGCGCTCGCCCGCCGCGCGTGAAAGGATATATTGCCCCATGCCTTCAACCCTTCCCGCTCCCATCGATAAGCTCGCCATCGTTGTCGTTACGTACAAGCGCCAGGAACTCCTGGCCAACCTGTTCGACTCCATGACCGAGCTCACGGCAACGCCCTGGCGCATCGTGATTGTCGATAACGAGAATTCGCGCGAGACCGAGGCCATGTGCACCGCATTCAACGAGCGCCTGGCCAGCCTGTGGGGCATCGACACCGAGCAGCCCGACGCGCAGGGCGGCACCGACCGTGTCATCTACGCCCCGCAGCTCGAAAACGGCGGCGGTGCGGGCGGCTTCTCCGCTGGCACTAAATGCGCCTACGATCTGGGGGCCCAGTGGTTCTGGGTGATGGACGACGACGTGCTCGTCATCCCCGAAGGCATCGAGCGTCTTGCCAAGTGGACCGACCGCTACGATGTCATCCAGGGTTCGCGCCTGGACTTTGACGGCGGCGCTTTCTTTTGGCAGTACCAGCTCATCCTTTCGCTCGGCATTCCCAACCCTGTCGCCAAGTGGGACCTGGGACCCGAGGGCTACCGCGCCATGAACCAGCTGTGCTTTGAAGGCGGCATGTTCTCGCGCCGCGTGGTCGACAAGATCGGCCTGCCCGATGCGCGCTTCTTCATCTACGGCGACGATGCCTGCTATGGCTACGTGGCCAGCCAGCACTTCCCCGCCGCCGTGGTTGCCGACGTGGTGCTCAAGCGCGCCCGCGCCGTCTCCAACTGGGACATCGCCGGCAAGCGCCAGCTCAACTCCACGAGCGACACCAACCGCTACTACATCATGCGCAACCGCGGTTATCTGGCCCGCTACATGCAGATCTACGGCGACTATCACCCCATGCTGTTCCGTCTGGGCAACGCCGCGACCTTCTGCAAGGAGTTCATTCGTCTGGCCGCCGTTGACAAGTGCTTTAAGACCGGCATTCCGGCGCTGCGCCGTGGCATGAAGGACGCCCGCAAGATCGTTAAGGATCCCAACTGGAAACCCATGCCGCCCCTGAAGGACGCCGAGTAGTAAAGGGCTTTCGCCCGCCGCTACAGGCGTTGACACACCACGGACACACGCTGACCGTCAAAACCAAAGCCCCAACGCATGCGCCCGACGGCGGGGCGCGGCACGCGGATATCATCGATGCCGTCGCGCTCTATGTCGAGCAGCGCCTGAACCGCTAACAGTTCCAGGCCCAGGGCATCGACGCCAGGGTCATACAACATGTTGATCGTAATGAGCGGTCGCTCATCGAGCATGCCGAGCGTGTCGGCCACGTCAAACACCCGACCGGTGGGAATCACCTGGATATCCCAGCGATCCGAGACGCCACTTCGCTTGGAGCTGGGATTGCAATAGCCGGACAGTCCAAAGCAAAGCCCCTGCAGCGCCAGATGATAGGCTGTCGGCATATCTGATTTGTCCACATCGATGCCCAGATCGCCGATAGCACAGCTCAAAGCTTGCTTTACAGCGTCCTCGTCTCCTCGACACAGCCCGTCATGGAACGAGTCGATAACTCCAACGTCCTCAACGGCGCACTCAAACCATTCCAGAATTACAAGACGGAGCGCCTGACGCACTTCGTTGTTAGGCAGACGCAGGGAACGAAGGCACGCGCCGTTTTCCGAATGCCCCGTCATGTCCGTCGTAAGAAATCCAGACAGATACAGCGCTGTCCAGATATCTTCGGGCTTGGCGGCATCGGCCTCCTCGGCATGCACATGCACTGGCACCTCAATAAACCCATGCGCCTCAAGTAAATCGAACAATGCGGACAGGCGCATGAGATTCCAGTCGCCGACGCATGCGCTCAGACGGTCGGCGTAACCATACAGATCTGCCCGAACGGGCGCGACGCAACCGCGATGTGCGTAGTCCACCACGCGCTCCGGGCTCGAGCAATAAAAACCACCAAGCAGATAGCCCTCGAGCCACTCACGCGCGTCATCCAGACAGCCGTTGCGACCGATGCAATCCAACAGCACTTGGACTTCGTCGTCCGAAAAACCGAACCATCGATCACACCAACTCGACAACGCTGTCGCCGACCGATAGGAAACCCCACGTTGGGACAACGCAAACTCGGCATGACCGGGGCGTTCGCACATCAGACACGTCAATCGCAACGAGTCGCCGGCATCGGCAATGGTGTCGAACAACATTCGGCTGAGCGACTCTAGGGAATCCACGCTACCGTCGTCCTTAGCGTCCAAACGCTTTGGACATACCGCGTCGTAGTCGTCTATCAGAAGAACAACCTGCTCATCGAAAGCTGCCTGGAGCAGTTTAATAAGCACGCCAAGCGCCGCATCGATCTCCTTATCGCTGGCCACCCCACGCGCCGCCCTCTCGATAAGACGAACCTCACGTCTTGACAGATCAGGCGCGGCAAGCAGCGGCAGTAATCGGGCGCACTCGCGCACGACAGCCCCGCGAATTGCTGCCGCAGCACCAGCGCCATGCCTCGAAGCGGCAGCTGTAAAGTCGAGCATGATGACCGGATAACTCGCGTACTCATCACGATAGCGACCGCCGCCCGCCTGCCAAATCTGGGTACCAGCGAACAGGCTTCGATCCGGCAGCCGGCGATCAGGTCGTTCCAAATAGCACTTGAGCATCGATAAATTCATGCTCTTGCCAAAACCCTTGGGCCGACAGCAAAGCGCAACAGGTGCTTCACTGTCCAATATATCGGCAATAAACATAGTCTTATCGACGAGTAAACACCGATTGATTGCATCGGAAAAGCCGTGTGCATCAACCGGTAGAGCTGCGCTATCCGCATGATTGAGCAACCGTGCACCAAACGCATGAGTAAAACCACAATTCACCTGTTCAGACACCGTAAACTCTCCTTCTAACGCAGCACGATGCCCATTGTAGCGAGCGGGTAGAGCGCAACAATATCGACATGCAAACGTTTCGGGCAGCGGTAGCAACAGCCCCCCGAGGGGGCATAACAAATCGTTGCACAACAAAAAAAGGGGGGCCGATGCCGCCGCACCGGACCCCGTCCCAAACTCTTATAGAAAACGATCTGGAAGATTACTCCTCCAAGCCGTCCTCCCCAGAAGCCTTCTTCTGCTGATCGAGCTTATGCTTACCACTTACGATAGACGTAGCGCCCAGTGTGGCCAAGCTTGCACTGGCAAGGCTCGCCATCACAATCAGATCGCCCGTCTTGGGCATATTGCCGCCAGATGACTTGGCTGTGGTGGTCATCGTGGTCGTAGTGGTCACCGTTTTGGAGTCATTTTGCTCCTGAACCTGGTTGTCAGCACCGCTCTTGTCGTCGTCTTCGGACTGTTTCTTTTCGCCCTCGGTCTTGCTCTCGTCCTTCTTCTGACCGGACTTGTCGCCCTTCTCATCAGAGCTAGGACCCTTATCGGATTCAGCCTTCTCGGAAGCCTTGTCCTTTGAGTCGCCCTTTGCGGCCTCGGTCTTTTCCATAGAAACCTGATCAGAGTTGTCCTTGTTCTGAGTCGAGCCATTATTGACGCCAGCCATCAGCGAAGAGCCCAACGTAGAACCAAGCTGCACGGAGAAAGAAGGCTTCTTGTCCGGCGAAGCAACGGGAACGTCCGGCGCCTTATTCGAGTCATCCTTGGAAGCATCGGAACCAGGGGTTGCGTCAGAGCCGGAGCCGTTGTTAGAGCCGGTGCCAACGGACGAATCGCTCGAGCCGGTGGATGAGTTAGAGGTGCCAGCGCCGGTCGAACCAGAAGCGTCGCTGTCCGTATTGCCGGCAGAGCTTGAAGACGAATCGCCCGCAGCAGAGCCGTTCGAAACGGAGCCGTTCGAGGTAGAGCCGTTGTTGGTAGTGCCACCAGCAGAGCCATCACCGTCAGCACCGGTCGAGGGCGCATCCATCCTGTCATCGTTGGCATCGTCGCTCGAGTCGTCATTCGAATCAGGCGTCGGCGAGGGCGCCGGCGTGGGCTCGGGCTGCACGGGCGTCGCAGCGGCAGCGGCCTCGTCCTCGGCGATATAAACCAAGCAGTCCTTCAGCTCGTTGCGGTAGCGGTTCTTCCAGCCCTCATGATACTGGGGCTGGCTCGAATACTTGGTCGCCACGTTATTGACCACACTGTTGGAAAGCGCCGTCACAAACTCGCGATCAGTCATACTGTTAGAAAGGTTTGCCCAACGGAAGAAGTCCCTGCAACCACCGGTGCCGCACATGTTGGTGATGCTCCACACCATGCCCTTGACGCAATCGGCGCGGCCGGAGATGTCAATGCCAAGAGCGCTCTTAAGCCACGCCTCGGTCACCGCATAGTACGAGTTGTACGCATAGGCATCTTGAAGTGCTGAGAACTCAACAGGATCGGTGTTATAAGCACCTTGGAAGGCATCCTGCGCGATATGGCCCAGCTCGGTGAGCTGGCCGTTCTCGTACATGGCATTGCTCGTGTTGGAAATCTCGCTGCCGCGATCAATCGCATCCTTGAGCATGCAGTATTTTTCGGGGTTGTAGTTGTAGGCCTGCTTCATAAACGGGATGAGCGACCAACGACGGTCGAACTGGTAATAACCCAGCGCGTTGTAGCCGTCGCCATACGAAAAGCCCTGGTTGTAGTTGCCATGGCTCTCGTACTTGGTAAAGTACTTCATCTCGGGAGTCACGTTGACAAACGAAACGCCCTGGACCGACCTCAGCACGCCCGAGAAGGACTGCTGGGTGTAGAGACCTTTGTCGATATCGGTGGCATCCGAGGCAACGCCCGGCGTGGGCTCCTCGGCGGCGGCGGGCGCGGGTGCGGTAACGGCGCCAAACGAAAGCGCCAGCGTCAGGCCCGCGACAATAGCAGAATGCTTGGGCTGCATAAGATCCTCCCTGCATTGGTGTAGTTAAAGTGCGGTTTGCAAAGATAGAATTAAGTATTGCAGCTCACCCGTTGTTGCACAACAACCCCTCGGTAAACGGCAACAACCCTCCGCGAAATCCGCGAAATCTAAAGGAATTAAACAAACTGGTCGTCGGGCACCAGAAGAAGATCGCCGTAGCGTCCCATCAGCCCGTCTCTCAACCGACAGAAAGCGGGGATATAGACGTTTAAGATACGCTGAATCAAATCTTGAGCGAGCTTGTTGTCATAGATATGGACGTTCGTATTGCGGTCTCTGAGCATATCTAGCCATGCCGCCTCATCAATAAAGTCGTAGAATCGGTAGGCTTCCTTCAAGATGGCACGAGGAGACCCCGATGCAGCAAGCGTGGCGCCCTCATACTCGAGCAGACGTTTAAGGAGCTTCCAGCTCAGTTCAAACTGAAGGTTGAACTTATTAATCAATCCACTCTGAACAAAATCATTGCTAAGATCCTGATTGGGTGCATCCTCAAGATTCGCCAAGGCGCTGGCAAAGTTCTCATATTTTTTCATACAGAATCACACCATCCCTGGCAATTTCATCGAGCAATTGCTGCGATAAGGACTCATCCAGATTGACGACGTCTATATCTAAAAGAGTATCAAGACGCTCCTCTATCAGATATGAGAAACGGTCGAAATCCCGGCAACCTGCTACAGCAATATCAATATCGCTCTTAGGCAAGTTGTCACCGCGGGCACGAGAACCAAACAGCACAACCCTCTCGGCGTCACATTCCCGAGCAAAAATCTCAATTTGCTTGTACACCTTGTCGAGAGATACCATCTGCAGCCCTACAGCTTAATGTCGAAGTTGATCTCGGGGACGGCAGCAAGGTCGGCCAACGTCACGCCGTCGACGTACTTTTCGATCACGTCGTCCAGACCGCGCCAGAATTTGACGGTCGAGCAAAGATCGCTGCGGGCGCAGCTGTTGTCGATGCCATCGCACGCCACCGGAGCCGTGCTGCCTTCGACGGCGCGCAGGATGTCGCCGGCACGCACCTCGGCCGGGTCCTTGGCCATCATGTAGCCGCCGCCCTTGCCGCGCACGCTCTTAAGTAGGCCCGCCTTCATGAGCGGACGAACCAGCTGCTCCAGATACTTTTGCGAGATACGCTCGCGGTCGGCGACCTCGCGCAGAGCGATCTTGCCCTCGGCGTCGCCCAGCGCTGCGATATAGATCATCAGTCGGAGGGCATAGCGGCCCTTAGAAGAAATGAGCATACCTACCCTCCCATCGCATCTTGGACAACATAACCAGGTTTGTTTGTCCCAAATCTTAAGTAAGTGGGACAAACACAACAGGTTATTTTGTCCCACATCTAGAAAAGTCGAGTGGATTAGTCGGGTTTTCCCTTGACTAACGCCGAACCCATAGTAACTTTATTCCGAGAAGATTCCTAGGGTTTCGTACACCCATGAGTACACCATATACAGAGAGGGACAGCATGAGCGCAAATCCGCTGCTTTCCATCGAAGGTCTAACCGCCTCCGTGGACGAGAAGACCATCCTCCACAACGTCAACCTCAACGTCGCCGCCGGCGAGACCCACGTGTTGATGGGACCCAACGGCGCCGGCAAGTCCACCCTTGGCCACCTGGTCATGGGCGACCCCGTCTACACGGTCAACGACGGCCGCATCGTCTTTGACGGCCAGGACATCACCGAGCTCACCACCGACAAGCGCTCGCGCGCCGGCCTGTTCCTGAGCTTCCAGGCCCCTGTCGAGATCCCCGGCGTGCCACTGTCGAGCTTTTTGCGCGCCAGTATCGCCGGCCGCCCCGGCCTGGAGATGAAGGGCAAGGAATTCCGTCGTCGCGTCAAGGAGCTCGCGGCCGAGCTTAACATGGATACCGCCTACCTCAACCGTGAGCTGGGCGTGGGCTTCTCGGGCGGCGAGAAAAAGAAGGTCGAGATGCTCCAGCTTCTGCTGCTGCAGCCCAAGCTCGCCATCTTGGACGAGACCGACTCCGGCCTGGACGTCGACGCCCTGTCCACCGTCAGCCACGGTATGGACGCCTACCGCAAGAGCTGCGACGGCTCCATGCTCATCATCACGCACAACACGCGCATCCTGGAGCACCTGGATGTCGACCGCGTCCACGTTATGGTCAAGGGCCACATCGTGCGCGAGGACGATGCCTCGCTGATCCCCTGGATCGACAAGAACGGCTTTGAGACCTTCGAGCGCGAGGCCGCCGAGCAGCGCGCCCAGGCCGAGGCCGCCGCTGCCGAGCAGCAGGCGTAAAGGGGCGACGCAATGACCAAGAACCGCACCGAGGTCGCGGACATCGACCGCAGCCTCTACGACTTCACCTACGGCGAGGAGGGATTCGAGCGCCTCGACGCCGGCATCACGCCCGACATCGTGCGCGAGATCAGCGCCAAGAAGGACGAGCCACAGTGGATGCTCGATCTGCGCTTAAAGTCCCTCGAGATCTTCAATCGTTTTCCCGACCCGACGTGGGGCCCCTCCATCGAGGGCCTGGACATGGACAACATCGTCACCTACGTCAAGCCCAACACCGACCAAAAGCACGACTGGGAGTCGGTGCCCGACGACATCAAGAACACCTTTGAGCGCCTGGGCATCCCCGAGGCCGAGCGCAGCTACCTGGCGGGCGTCGGCGCGCAGTACGACTCCGAGCTGGTCTACCACAACATGCAGGACACCGCGTCCAAGATGGGTATCGTCTATTCCGGCATCGAGGAGGCCCTGCACGACCCGCAGTGGGAGCCGCTCATCCACGAGAAGTTTATGACGCTCATCCCGCCCACCGACCACAAGTTTGCGGCCCTGCACGGCGCCGTATGGTCGGGCGGCTCGTTTGTCTACGTGCCCAAGGGCACCAAGTTGGACTTCCCGCTGCAGAGCTACTTCCGCCTTAACGCCAAGGGCGCCGGCCAGTTTGAGCACACGCTCATCATCGTCGAGGACGACGCCGACCTGCACTTCATCGAGGGTTGCTCCGCGCCCAAGTACAACGTTGCCAACCTCCACGCCGGCGCCGTCGAGCTCTTTGTGGGCAAGCGTGCGCACCTGCGCTACTCGACCATCGAGAACTGGTCCAAAAACATGTACAACCTCAACACCAAGCGTGCGCGCGTGGACGAGGATGGCGACATAGAGTGGATCAGTGGCTCCTTCGGCAGCCACGTGGGCTACCTCTACCCCATGAGTGTGCTCAACGGCCGCCGCGCCCGGTCGAGCTTTACCGGCATCACCTTTGCCGGCGCCGGGCAGAACCTCGATACCGGCTGTAAGGTCGTGCTCAACGCCCCCGAGACCTCGGCAACCGTCGAGACCAAGGGCATCTCCAAGAGCGGCGGCATTCAGACCTTCCGCAGCTCCATCGTGGCCACGCCCAAGGCCGAGGGTTCCAAGGCAACCGTGAGCTGCCAGTCGCTCATGCTCGACGACCAGAGCCGCTCCGACACCATCCCCGCCATGGACATCCGCGCCAAGAACGTCGACATCGGCCACGAGGCCACCATCGGCCGCATCGGCGACGACAAGGTGTTCTACCTGATGAGCCGCGGCATCTCGGAGGAAGAGGCCCGCACCATGATCGTCAACGGCTTTGCCAACCCGGTCTCCAAGGAGCTGCCGCTGGAGTACGCCGTCGAGATGAACAACCTGATCAAGCTCGAGATGGAAGGAGCGATCGGATAATGAAACAGGAAACCAACACCGCTGCTACCACCCTTGAGCAGGTCAACGCGATGCCGGCTGCCACTTGGGGCTGGCTGAAGATGAATCAGACCAAGCTCGAGCTCTCTGACGAGCTTGCCGCCGCTCCCGCGGAGGCCGTTGAGGTCGAAGGCTTGGGCGAGCAGTTTATTGGCGTGACAGACGCGTTCGACGCCGCCATGGACGCCATGGCCGAGCGCTTCCCCGAGCGCCGCTCCTCCGCCCCCGGTGATGCCGCCGACCGCGCCCGCATCACGCCCGAGACCGAGCTCGACGTGCCCGCCACCTCCGTCTACCAGGCCGGCGCCATCAAGCTCGAGGAGGAGCTCTCCCCTGCTGAAGCCTTCGAAACCGGCATGGGCGAGGCTGCCTACGCCTACTTGGCCGAGCACGCTACCAAGCGCATCGTCATCGATGTGCCCGCATACCAGCACGCCACGGTTACCGTGCGTGTGAGCGGTGTCGATGCCGCCGCGGCCATCGCCGCCATCGACGTCGTCGCTCGCCCGCAGGCAACGCTCGACCTGCATATTGCCCTAGACTCTCCTGTTACCGGCGAGGGTGTCGTGGGCTCCGTGCTACGCGTGTGCGCCCACGAGTACGCCACCGTCAACGTGACCTGCACGCAGACACTCGACGACAGCTGGATCGCACTCGACGACACCGGCCTGTTCCTGGACGAGGGCGCGCGCGTCAACGTGCAGCACACCGTCCTGGGTGCCGGCGCCAGCGCCACCGGCCTTGCCGGCGACCTGCTGGGCGACACCGCCAAGGTGACCATCGATACCGATTACCTGGGCGCCCGCGAGCAGGTGCGCGACTTTAACTACGAGCTGCGCCACCGCGGTCGCAAGACCGAGTGCGAGATCGACGCCAACGGCGTGCTGACCGGCACGTCCAAGAAGGTCTACCGTGGCACCATCGACCTCGTGCACGGCTGCAAGGGTGCAACCGGCACCGAACGCGAGACGGTGCTTTTGGCCAACAAGGGCGTCGACAACAAGACCGTTCCCGTCATTCTCTGTGACGAGGACGACGTCGCCGGCAACCACGGCGCCACCATCGGTCACGTCCGCGACGAGCAGCTGTTCTACCTCGCCTGCCGTGGCCTTGACCAAAACGCCGCCGAGGACCTGTTCATCCGCGCCAAGCTGGAGGACGCCGCGCTTTCCGCCACCGACGAGCGCACCCGCGCCGCCGTCGTCCGCCTAGGCAACAACCTGATCGACAACTTTGAAGAGGAGCTCGCATGATCGACACCGAGCACGTTAAATGCGATACCTGTACTGCCCCCGAGCCCATGGAGCTCGACGCCAGCGACGAGGCTTCGCGCGGCTGGCCCACCGTGGACATCGAGACCAACCCCTACAAGGGCCAGTTCCCGCTGTTCCAGCAGCACCCCGAGATCGCCTTCCTCGATAGCGCCGCCACCGCGCAGCGCCCTGCCTGTGTGCTCGACGCCGAACGCGACTTCTACCAGCGCATGAACGCCAACCCCCTGCGCGGCCTGTACTCGCTGTCCGTCGAGGCCACCGACGCCATCGCGAAGGTCCGCCAGCAGATCGCTGACCTCATCGGCGCCTCACAGGCCAACGAGGTCGTCTTCACCCGCAACACGAGCGAGTCGCTCAACCTGGTCGCTAAGAGCTTTGCGCCCACAGTGCTCGAACCGGGCGACGAGGTCGTCATCACCATTATGGAGCACCACTCCAACCTGATTCCGTGGCAGCAGGTCTGCCGCGAGACCGGCGCCAAGCTCGTCTACCTCTACCCCACCAAGACCGGCCAGCTCACCACCGAGGAGGTTCTTGCCAAGGTGGGTCCCAAGACCAAGATCCTAGCCGTGGGACAGGTCTCCAACGTGCTGGGCGTCGAGAACCCGGTCAAGAACCTCGGCAAACTCGTGCACAAGTACGGCGGCTACCTGGTCGTCGACGGCGCGCAGTCGCTGCCGCACATGCCGGTCGATGTGGCCGACCTGGGCGCCGACTTCTTTGCCTTTAGTGCGCACAAGGCCATGGGCCCCATGGGCATCGGCGTGCTGTGGGGCAAGATGGACCTGCTCAACGCCATGCCGCCCATGCTTACCGGCGGTGAGATGATCGACTCGGTTACTGAGCAGGACGCCGTCTGGGCTCCCGTCCCCGAGAAGTTCGAGGCCGGCACGCAGGACGCCGCCGGCATCTTCGCCACAGGCGCCGCCCTCGACTACCTCGTCAACACGGTGGGCTACGAAAACATCCAGGCACGCGAGCAGGCACTCGTCCACTACCTGATGGGCGAGCTCATGCAGCTCGACTTTGTCCAGATCATCGGCTCAATCTATTGGGATAACCACCACGGTGTCGTGAGCTTTAATGTCAAGGGCATCCACCCGCACGATGTCGCGAGCATCATGGACATGGACGGCGTCTGCATCCGCGCCGGTCACCACTGCGCGCAGCCGCTGCTCACCTGGCTGGGCGTCGAGAACCTTGCCTGCTGCCGCGCCAGCGTGGCCTTCTACAACGACAAGGCCGACATCGACAAGTTCATCGCCGGCCTGCATCACGTTTGGAGCACATTCAATGGGTAATCTGTACACCTCCACCACATTTATGGAGCACAACTCGCACCCCGACTATAAGTACGAGATGGATGCTCCCACGCACGAGCACGACGGCATCAACCCCAGCTGCGGAGACGAGCTCACCTTGCAGCTGCGTGTCGAGAACGGCGTGATCGAGGAGGCCTCCTTTACCGGCCACGGCTGCGCCATCAGTCAGGCCAGCGCCGACATCATGGCCGACCTCATCACCGGCGAGACGGTCGAGGAAGCGCGTCGCTTGGCAGGGCTCTTCCTCGCCATGATCCGCGGCGAACAGCTCTCCGAGGAGGACCTGGAAGATCTGGACGAGGCCGCCCAGCTCCAGGACATCTCGCACATGCCCGCCCGCGTCAAATGCGCCGAGCTCGCCTGGCGCACCCTCGACGGCATGCTCACGGGACAAAATAATCAGTAGTATTTGTCCCAAATCACTTGTGATTAGTGATTGTTATTGGTGTTGCCTAGAACGATTCTAAGCA
>CAJMMA010000024.1 GCA_905214435.1 uncultured bacterium | reverse complement strand
ACGCGTTCGAAAAGCACTACCTGGCGCTCGCCGAGGGCAAGATCGACTGGAACGAAAAGCTCATCGACAAGCCCATCGCCCGCGACCGTCACGACAGCCGCAAGATGCGCGTCGGCGCCAGCGGCAAGCCGTCTCAGACGCGCGTCAAGGTACTCAAGCGCCTTAAGAGCCGCCGTGGCCTGCCTACGCGCTCGTATATTGATGTCGAGCTGCTCACCGGCCGCAAGCACCAGATCCGCGTGCACCTGGCAAGCGAGCATCATCCCTTGATTGGCGACGACCTGTACGGAACGCCGCGTCCCTGCGGCCTGATGCTCCACGCCCACAGCGTATCCTTCACGCATCCCGTAACCGGCGAGCACATCCACATCGAAGCCCCCTGCCCCTGGGAGCCCTAAAACCTGCCAAAAAGGGACAGGTTTATTTTGGCAGGTTTTATCTGGACAAACGTCAAAACCACCACAAAGGTTCCTGCCCCTTCGCGGTGGTTTTGGCCTTAGCCCGTCCCTTGCTGTTAGACCGTGATGACGTTGTCCATTGCCCGGTACTTGGCAGGGACATCGCCTGCGGTAATAATCGTTGCGTCACGGAAGTCCGCGAACTTGACGGGCGCCACCATGCCAAATTTACTGGCGTCCGAGATTACGAAGCGCTTGGCCGTATGGCGCATCGAGATACGCTTTACTTGCGCCTCCTCGATATCGGGCGCCGTGAAGCCCTGCTCGGCGGCAATGCCGTTAGAGCCCCAAAAGCCACAGTTGAAGTTGTAGCGGTCTAAGGTTGCCAAGGCATCGGGGCCAACGAGCGCCTCGGTCTCGGGTTTGAGCTCGCCACCCAGCACCACGGTACGCATGCCGCGCAAAGCAAGGCGTTGAGCATGGAGCACGGAATCGGTCACATAGGTGACATCTTCAAGGTGTGGAAGATGCTCGATGAGCCTGAGCGTCGTCGAACCCGAGTCGATGTATACAAAGCTCTCGGGCTCCACAAGTGCCGCCGCACGGGCGCAGATACGCTCCTTGTCGTCGTTATGGAGGTCGCTGCGCTCATTAAGCGTTAGGTCGCGCGTCACGTGCGCGCGCTCCAGACTTGTCGCGCCTCCGTGCACCTTGGCGATACGGTGTGCTCGGTCGAGCGTCTGCAGGTCGCGCCGAATGGTAGACGCCGTCACGCCCAGGGCTTCGGCAAGCTCCGGCACGGTAACCGAGCCGGTCTGCTGAACCATCGACACGATCGCGTTGAGCCTATCTTCCGCTAGCATCGCTTACTCCTCCTCGGGGTACACGACTCCCCAGTCGGCGCGTAGCTTGGTCATCAGCTCCATAACATCAGAAGCATAGCCCAGAAGCTCACGCTTAGAGTCGTCGCCGGCAACGGCCTTCTCAAGATCGGCCATCTCATAGCAAAGGGCGTAAGCCTCGGTGCCGGCGTGGACCTCCTCGCGGTGGCCGTCCGCAGTCCACACGATAGTCGCGTGATCGGCGCGCGGATACTCGTTGACCTCGATATAGCACTTATCGAAGCTAATAATCGAGCGCTTGGGTTGCTTGGAGTGGAGCGTGAGGCTCACAACACCCAGCTGCTGCTCGGCATTACGGCAGACGATGCCGCCCGCAACGTCAACACCGGTCTCACAGGTGTTGCCCAACGAAACGACCTCAATGGGCTGGCTTGCCATAAAGAGACGCATGACGGACAGGGCATACACGCCAATGTCGAGCATGGCACCGCCAGCAAGGTTGCGGTTGTAGAAGCGATTGGTCAGATCGCCGTACTCCTTGTAGCTACCAAAGTTGAGCTGGGCGAGGTTCATGCGACCAAACTCGCCGGCATCCATGCGACGGCGCAGCTCTTGATACAAGGGCATATGAAGCACCGTGGTGGCGTCCATGAGGACGACGTTGTGCTCGTCGGCGATGGCACGCGCCTCGTCGAGCTCAGCGGAATTGAGGGTAATGGCTTTCTCGCAGAGCACGTGCTTGCCGGCGGCCAGCGCGTCACGCAGATAGGTGATATGCGTGTTGTGCGGCGTGGTGATATAGACGGCGTCGATGCCCGGATCGGCGTAGAGGTCCTCAACCGATTCATAGACCTTCTCGATGCCATACTGCTCAGCAAAAGCCTGAGCCTTGGACAGCGTACGGTTGGCGACGCCCGCAAGCTTGCGGCCGGCAAGAGCGAGAGACTGGGCCATCTGGTTGGCGATAACGCCGCACCCGATCACAGCCCAACGAAGCTCGGGAGCCGTAAAGATATCATCGGGGAATGGCTTGTCCTGGACCGAAGCGAACGCTGCTTTTGCGGCTGCCGCGGAGTCGAGTGGAGCCTGCTTGGAATCTACCATATGTGCCTCCTGTGTCATAGAACGTCTTGCATTTCGGATAGCTCTATATTCGCACAAACACGCGCGTCTGTGCGTGTTTGTGCGTATCTCACCGCTAAACGGTCATTGTTGTCCCGAAAACGGCGCATCTATACGCATGGGTGTGCAATTAACGCAATCTAACGCGCATAAACGCGCACACAAGCAATTTGTACAGCGCACCCGCTCATCTATGCTTGCCCATTAAGGGCACTCATTTAAGTCTGTCCCCAATGAGTGCAATGAGTAGGGATAGAAAAAGGCCCGGGTGCCGTGGCATCCGGGCCTTTGCTAGCAACTTGATGTTGCGGGCAGCTTAGAACTTGTGACCGCACTTCTTGCAGACGCGCAGCTTGTTCTTGCCGTCCTTCTCGTGACCGACGCGGGTAACCTTACCGCACTCGGGGCAGACGAGATTGACGTTGGAGGCGTCGATGGGAGCCTCCTGCGAAACGATGCCGCCCTGCTGGTTGGCAGCGTTGGGCTTGACGGCCTTCTTGACGACCGAAACGCCCTCGACAACGACCTTGTTCTCGGCGGGGAGAGCACGCAGGACAACGCCCTGCTTGCCGCGATCCTTACCAGAGAGAACCTGGACCTTATCGCCCTTCTTGATATACATATATCTCCCCTAACTACAGGGTCTCGGGAGCGAGCGAGACGATCTTCATGTACTTCTTGTCACGAAGCTCGCGAGCGACGGGCCCGAAGATACGGGTGCCGACGGGCGAACCATCGTTGTTGATGACAACGCAGGCGTTCTCATCAAAGCGAATGTAGGAGCCATCCTTGCGGCGGATCTCCTTAACGGTGCGAACGACGACGCAACGGACAACGTCCTTCTTCTTGACGTTGGCGCCAGGGGTAGCCTCCTGGACAGCACCGATGAACACATCGCCGATGCCTGCATAACGACGCTTGGAACCGCCAAGCACCTTGATGCAGCGAATCTTGCGAGCGCCGGAGTTGTCGGCGACGTTCAGCATGGTTTGCATCTGAATCATGGTAGATGTTCCTCCGAACTAAGAACCGAAGAGAGGTGCGCAGCCTTTATACGGCCTGTGGTATGCAAGCCAGGCATACGC
This sequence comes from uncultured bacterium, assembly GCA_905214435.1. GTDB lineage: Bacteria > Actinomycetota > Coriobacteriia > Coriobacteriales > Coriobacteriaceae > Collinsella. The sequence continues at coordinate 22,649 of CAJMMA010000024.1, read as the reverse complement.
ACATCTTCGGAAACGTACAAGTCGTATGAGCGACTGCTTATTTAGCGCGCTCGACGACCTCGATGAGGCGCCAACGCTTCATCTTGGACATAGGACGGGTCTCCATAACGCGGACGGTGTCGCCCACGCCAGCCGTGCACTCCTCGTCGTGAGCGTGCAGCTTCTTGGAGCTGGTCATCATCTTGCCGTACTTAGGGTGACGCTTGCGCTCGGTGATGGTGACAACGATGGTCTTGGCACCGGAGACGGAGGTAACGACACCCGTACGGACCTTACGCGAGTTACGCGAATCAGTCATGTTCTCTCCTTAGGTCCTACTCGGCGACAGCGGACTTCTCCGCTGCGATCTCGCGGGCGCGCTGCTCCGTGAGGACGCGAGCGATGTCCTTCTTCACGGTGTTGACGCGAGCGGTGTTGTCCAGCTGGCTGGTGGCCATCTGGAAACGAAGGTTAAAGAGCTCGGCGCGCATTTCCTTCAGCTTCTCAACGAGCTGAGCGTCCGAGAGCTCACGAATCTCTGCGGGCTTCATTAGTTCTCCTCCTTGGCGGCGGCGGCGTCCTCAGCAGCCCACTTGGCCTCGAGAGCGGCCTCCTCAGCCATCTCCTTCTCGATGCGCTGCTCAGCGTTCTTGGCAGCAACAATCTTGGTCTTGATGGGAAGCTTGTGCTGTGCAAGACGCAGAGCCTCGCGAGCGACCTCCTCGGGCACGCCCTTGACCTCGAACATGATGCGGCCGGGCTTGACGACGGCCACCCACTCCTCGGGGTTACCCTTACCAGAACCCATGCGAGTCTCGGCAGGCTTCTTGGTGATGGGCTTATCGGGGAAAATCGTGATGTAGACACGACCGCCACGCTTCATGTAGCGGGTCATGGCAATACGAGCGGCCTCGATCTGACGGTTGGTGATCCAATGGGCCTCGAGAGCCTGGATACCAAACTCGCCGAAATGCAGCTCGGTATTACCCTTGGCCTGGCCCTTCATGGAGCCACGCTGCACCTTGCGGTGAAGAATACGCTTAGGGGCAAGCACTACTGACCCCTCCTCTCGGAGTTACGACGACGAGGACGGGAAGAGCCCTCGAGTGCAGGGTTGGGAACAGGCTGGCCCGGGAGCTTCTCGCCCAGGTAGATCCAGACCTTCACGCCGCAAGCGCCCATGGTGGTGCTGGCGACAGCCGTGCCGTAGTCGATCTTGGCACGGAGGGTGTGCAGAGGCACGCGGCCCTCACGGTACCACTCACGACGGCCCATCTCGGCACCGCCGAGACGACCGGAGCACTGGATGCGGATGCCCTTAGCGCCGGCCTTGCGGGCGGACTGGACAGCCTTGCGCATTGCGCGACGGAAGGCAACGCGGCCCTCGAGCTGCTCAGCGATAGACTGAGCAACGAGGTTGGCGTCGAGCTCGGGGCGCTTGATCTCGACAACGTCGACGGAGAGCTGGCCCTTGGAGACGCCAGCGACCTTCTCGAGCTCGGTGCGGAGGGTATCGATCTCGGCGCCCTTCTTACCGATGACAACGCCGGGGCGAGCGGTGAGGATGATGACCTTCACCTTGTCGCCAGCGCGCTCGATCTCGACGCGGGAGACAGCTGCGCGGGAAAGACGCTTCTCGAGGTACTTGCGAATCTCGAGATCGTTACCGAGGGTCTTAGCGTAATCCTTCTCTGCGAACCAGCGGGAGCGCCAGTTCTCGGTGATGCCAAGACGGAAGCCGGTGGGGTAGACTTTCTGACCCATACAGCTTTACGCCTCCTTTCGAGGAGCAACGACGACGGTGATGTGGGAAGTACGCTTCAGAATGCGAGAAGCGGAACCCTTGGCGCGGGGACGGATGCGCTTAAGCGTCGGACCCTCGTCAACATAGGCAGCGGCGACAACCAGGTTGTCGGCACGCAGACCGTTGTTGTTCTCGGCGTTCGCAACGGCGGAACGGAGAACCTTCTCGACATCCACGGCGACGGCGCGGTCGCAGAAGTGGAGGATGTCGAAGGCCTGAGCGACAGGCTTGCGGCGGATCAGATCGACCACCAGGCGGGCCTTGCTGGGGGAAACACGCACGTACTTAGCGACGGCGCGAACCTCGGTGGCCTCAGTTTCAATAGACTTAGTTGCCATTTACGGTTAACCCCCTATTTGGCCTTGTGGCCACGGAACGTACGAGTCGGCGCGAACTCGCCGAGCTTGTGACCAACCATGGACTCGGTAACATACACGGGCACATGCTTGCGGCCGTCGTGGACGGCGATGGTGTGACCAACCATCTCGGGGAAGATGGTGGACGCGCGGGACCAGGTCTTCACGACGTCCTTCTTGCCAGCCTCGTTCATCGCGGTGATACGCGAGAGAAGGCGAGTCTCCACGAACGGGCCCTTTTTGAGACTTCTGCTCATAAGTGCTTTCTCCTAAAACTCGGTATCCGAAATTACTTCTTACGGCGACGAATGATGTGCTGGTTCGAGACCTTCTTCTTCTTGCGCGTACGAAGGCCCTTCGTCGGCTTACCCCAGGGGGTAACAGAGGGACGACCAGAGGTGTGGTTCTTGCCCTCGCCACCGCCGTGCGGGTGGTCGACAGGGTTCATGACGGTACCGCGGACGGTCGGGCGCACGTTCATGTGACGCTTACGGCCGGCCTTGCCGATGACGATGTTGGCGTGATCGGCGTTGCCGACCTCACCGACGGTGGCGCGGCAGGTAACGAGGATGCGACGCATCTCGGAGGAAGGCATACGGACGATGGCGTACTTGCCCTCCTTACCCATCAGCTGGCAGGAGTTACCGGCGGAACGGGCGATAGCGGCGCCCTTGCCCGGCTGGAACTCAACGGCGTGGATGAGCGTACCGACGGGGATGTCGGCGAGGGGCAGAGCGTTGCCCGGCTTGATGTCGGCGTCAGAACCGGACATGATGGTCTGACCGACCTCGAGGCCCTTGGGGGCCAGGATGTAGCGCTTCTCACCGTCAGCGTAGTGCAGCAGAGCGATGCGAGCGGAACGGTTCGGATCGTACTCGATCGTGGCAACCTTGGCGGGCACGCCGTCCTTGTTGCGCTTGAAGTCGATCACGCGGTAACGACGCTTCACGCCGCCGCCCTGGTGGCGGGTGGTGATGCGGCCGTTGTTGTTACGACCGGCCTTCTTGGGCAGGGGCTCGAGAAGAGACTTCTCGGGCTTGGTGCAGGTGATCTCGGAGAAGTCGGAGATCGTCTGCCAACGCCTACCAGCGGAGGTCGGCTTAAGGTGCTTTACAGCCATTACAATCCCTTTCAATAGGAATCCGTTAGCCATCGCAGACAGGGATTCGAGGTTCTGCCTCGGGTGCGATGACACCGGACGTATACACGGTTCCGGGCGTGTCCATTTTATACGCCCAAAACCTTGAGCTCCCGCCTCCCCTATTTGGGAGGCATGAGCTCACTCAACAGCAGCGAGTCTTAGGCCTGGTTGCCAAAGACCTCGATGGTGTCGCCCTCGGCCAGCGTGACGATGGCCTTCTTCCAAGAACGGGTCTTGCCGGCGACATAGCGCACGCGCTTGGTCTTGGGCTTGACCGTCAGGGTGTTCACGCGAACGACCTTGACGCCGAAGATCTCCTCGACAGCGTCCTTGATCTGATACTTGTTAGCATCCTTGGCGACCTCGAACGTGTACTTGTTCTGCTCCATGCCGGAGAAGGAACGCTCGGACACGATCGGACGGATGATGATCTCGTGGGCGGTCATTTATGCAAGCACCTCCCCGAAGTGAGCGGCGATGTCGGCGGGCATCAGCACAGCGTTGTTGTTGACGAGATCGTAGGTGTTGGCCTCGTCAGCGGTGATGATGAACGTCTTGGGAATGTTGCGGAACGACAGGTAGGCGTTGACGTCCTCATCGCGAACGATGATGGTCAGACGCTTGCCCTCAAGGCCGAGAGCCTTGAGCATGGCGACGGCAGCCTTGGTGGAAGGCTTCTCGAAGCCGTAGTCGTCGACGAGCACGAGCTCGCCATCGGCCAGCTTGGCGGACAGCGCGGAGCGCATAGCCAGCTTGACCTCCTTGTTGTTCATACGCTTAGCGTAGGAACGGGGCTTGGGGGCGAAGACAACGCCACCGTGACGCCACTGGGCAGCACGGATGGAACCCTGGCGGGCACGGCCGGTGCCCTTCTGACGCCAAGGCTTCTTGCCGCCACCGGAAACCTCAGAGCGGCCCTTAGCGGACTGGGTGCCCTGACGCCAAGAGGCCATCTGGCACTTGACGATGTGGTGCATAACGTGGATGTTCGGCTCGATGCCGTACACCTCAGCGGCGAGCTCGGCCTCGGCGACCTTCTTGCCCTCGCTGTTCTTTACTTCAAACTTTGCCATTTAAGTGTTCTCCTTGGTATGACGCTGGGCTAAATGGGCTGGGCCCTTAGGCCATACGGATGGCGACGAGACCATTCTTGGCACCCGGGACAGCGCCCTTGACCAAGATGAGGTTCTGCTCGGCATCGATGCGGACAACGGAAAGGTTCTTGACGGTAACGCGCTCGTTACCCATGTGACCGGCCATCTTGACGCCCTTGAGGACGCGCGCAGGATAGGCGCACTGACCGATAGAACCGGGGTGACGCTGGAAGTGAGAACCATGCGTCATAGGACCGCGGCGCTGACCCCAGCGCTTGATGCGACCCTGGAAGCCCTTACCCTTGGAGGTACCGATGACGTCGACCTTCTCGACATCAGCGAAATCAGCGACGGTGACGACCTCGCCGACCTTGTGCTCCTCGCCGTTCTCGACGCGGACCTCACGAAGGAAGCGGACAGGCTCGACGCCAGCCTTAGCGAAGTGACCAGCCATGGGCTTGTTCACGTTCTTGGCCTTGATGTCGCCGAAACCGATCTGGACGGCGTCATAGCCGTCGGTTGCCTGAGTTTTAACCTGCGAGACAGCGCAGGGGCCAGCCTGGATGACCGTGACGGGAACGACGTTGTCGTCCTCGTCCCAAACCTGGGTCATGCCAATCTTGCGGCCGAGAATCATGCTGATCAAGATATGATCCCAACTCTCGCGTGGTCTTGGGACAATGCGTACACCACCGAGCGTACGCCCCTAGAGGACCACTACTTACACGACGTGCTCCCCAGCCTTGTATTTCGCCCGGACTACCTGACAACCCTATTAAGCAGGCATTTTGTCCAGCCAGAATACTCCCCTGGTTACACACAGCTGTTTAGTATACACGGCTGCGGGCGTATCCATCGAGATTCATATTTCACTCACATTGTTTACGCAGGTAAAGTGCGTGGCACGTTCCCAGTGTGCGGCGGAGGGGGCGGGCCTGAGACATATTAAGGTTGCTGCTCTACAGTCCTGCTCACGACGGAGAGCACATTAAGTGCTCTCCTGTTCGTGCGGAACTCGCGACAACCTTAATATGTCTCAGGCCCGCCCCCTCCGCCGCACACTGGGAACGCCACGTTGATGTCTGCTAAACCTTGCTCGCTCAGGCTAATTACTTTGTTGAGGATCGATGATTTGCTGCAAGATGAACTTGGATTGGGGCGCGTCGCCTTCTTCTCCCGACTTTGCCTCATCAAAATCGAAGATCATGATGGCGCAATTGGGGAGTTTTGTTGGGAGCTCGAAGCCCTCTGGAGCTGCAGCCTTGATGAATTGGCGGCTGGCGCTTCCGTGGCTTACTGCTAGGAGGGTTTCGATACCATCGGCGCCCATAAGATTGGTGAGGGTGCCTACCATGCGTTCTTGCAGCGCGCGGCTTCCTTCTCCGCCAAAGGGGACCAAGTCCTCGCCCGGATCCCAGACGTCGGTGGGAAGGGCATCGTGGGGGCCTTCTTCGAAGGTGCCGTAGCTGCGCTCAATGATGCCTTCGCAGGGCTCGGCTTCTGCATCAAGGCCGAGGAGTTCGGTTGCGACGAGACTTGCCGTGTCCATGGCTCGGCCTAGGGGCGAAGAGACTACTTTGTCGGGGACAACGTCGTGGTCCTTGAGCCATGCGGCTGCCATTCCCGCTTGTTTGCGGCCCAGGTCGGTCAACGGAGAATCGCAGCGGCCCTGGACCAGCTTTTTAACGTTGAATTCTGTCTGGCCGTGGCGGAGTAGATATAGACGCTTCATGCTCTCCCCTTCTGTATAACTTGCTTTACCGGCGCAGCCCTACTCGTGGGCATGGCCGACATAGTCTTCGTCGATCGTGATCTTGGCAATCGACTTAGGATATTCGGATTCGACACGTTTCGCCAACGCGCGCTTTAGGTCCTCGGCGTTCATCGCCAAATCCGAGGGTCGCACGCAGTCAAAAATCACATTGGTGTGCGTGGGGCCCGGAACACAGCGCAGGTCGTGGATCGAGAGGCGGCTATCGATCTCTTGAGCCATAGCGTTGATGCGCAGATGCATGCTCGCCACTTTGGGGTCGTCGGTCACGATGGGGTCGTAATGGAGCGTGACGATCATACCGTCTTCGTTCCTAAACGACCGCTCGATGTTATCGAGCGTGTCGTGACTTTCCAGCGGGCTGGCCTCGGCTGCCATCTCGGCATGAGCGCTTGCGAACTTCCTGCCCGGGCCGTAGTCGTGAACCATCAGGTCGTGAACGCCCAAAACGCCGGGGTAGCTCATGATCTTGTCTCGAATGTGCTTGACCAGCTTAGGATCGGGCGCCTGGCCCAAAAGCGGGCTCACCGTATCCTGGATGAGTTCAAAGCCGCTCCAGCCAATATAGGCGCCAACGGCAAGGCCAACCCATGCGTCAAGATTGATGTGCGTCACCTGCGAAACAATTGCGCACGCTAACACGGCGCCCGTGGCAAGGACATCGTTCTTGGAATCCTGAGCGGTCGCATGCAGCGTCTCGGACTCAATGCGATCGCCGAGCTTTTGGTTGAGGGCCGCCATCCACAGCTTAACGACCATCGAAAGCGCAAGGACTGCCACCAGGGCAAGCGAGAACTCGACAGGTTCGGGGTTGACAATTCGCTCCACCGACGACTTCACCAGCTCAACGCCAATAAGCAGCACGAGCGCCGCCACGACCAGTCCCGAGAGATACTCGTAGCGACCGTGACCGTAAGGATGCTCGGGGTCGGCCGGCTTGCTCGCCAGCCTGAAGCCCAGCACGCTCACGATATTCGAGCTGGCATCGGACAGGTTGTTCATGGCATCCGCCACGATCGAAACCGATCCCGACAGCACGCCAATTGCACCCTTCGCAGCGCATAGTGCCACATTGGCGAGAATACACACCACGCCCGTCAACGTGCCCACGCGCGCACGGTCGCCCTGCGCACGACGAACAATCCACTCGACCATCCTCATCAGTCCCCACGGTACTACCTAATATCTATTGCTCAAACGGATTGTAGTGTAGCCACTTTGTCCTCCAGATACAAAAAGGCCGCAACCCACACGAGCCACGGCCTTGGAACATGACAAAGGAATCGTCCTTTGTCGCACAGGTTTATGCGCTTACTTCAGCAGCGCTCGCCACTGTTTCGGGCGAATCGGCTTCGTCTTCTGCCGCCCACCCCTTCGCCGGCACCACGCCAAAGCAGTAGCTCAGCGCCGCAGACACCGCAAATGCCACACCGCCGGCAACGCAGCACCACAGCAGGTTCGAGATGCCGCCCGTGGCAAAGCCAATGACCATGAGGACATTCGTCATGCCGATGGTATAGGCCGTAACGTGGCCCACGGCTGCAACAAGGCCTCCGACGGCGCCGCCAATGGCCATGCACGTCAGGCACCTGCCATATTTAAAGCCGCAACCGTACAGCGCCGGCTCGCTTACACCGCCAAGAACACCCGAGATTGAATAGCCCAGCATGAGCGCCTTCTCGTCCTTATCCGCAACGCGGAGCGACGCGCCAAAGGGCATGCCCCAAACGGCGAACGTTGCCATCGTCGCGGCGATCAGGATGCACGAATCCGTTCCCACACTCATAAACTGCGCATAGGCGAGCGATAGGACAACGTTGCTGACGCCCGCGATCTTTAGGAACTCCCAACCCGCGGCAAGCCCCATGAGCGTGAGCAGCGACACGACGCCACCGGAATTGCCAAGCATAAACATAAGCTGGCCCAGCAGCATGCCCAGATAGCTGCCCGCCGGCGCCGTGATACACAGCGAAACCGGAACCATGACAAGCATGGTCGCAAACGGAACGAACGAAAACGCCACGGCCTTGGGGATAATGCGCTGAAAGAAACACTCCACTCGCCATAGCACGGGCACCGAGATGAGAACCGGAATAACAGTCGTCGTGTAATCGTTGACCGGCGCGGGAACCAGACCATACACATAAGTCATCGATGCCCCCGCCGTCGATGCGGCATCGACAAGCTTAAGCAGATCGGGTGCAATCAATACGCCGCCCAGCATCATACCCAGCTGCTCCGAGCAACCGAGCTGGCGGGCGGCCGCCCAACCAAGATAAATGGGCAAAAAGTAGTAGCCGGCGTTGTAGAGCCAACTGTAGAACAGGCGATAGATTTCGGAATCGGCAGACCACAGGCCCAGCATGCCTTCGCCCATAATGACGGCGACGGTGCGGAACAATGCCGCGCAGACAATAAACGGCAGAGCCGACATCATGCTTTTGGACAGATAGTCCACCACGGCCATGGCGTTTGATGAAACCGTCGTTGTAAACGAGGTGTTAGAAACTTGTGGCATGGAACGCCTTTCCCAATGTGACATGCGGACTGTCCCTTTGTCACATCGTGCGGTACTGACCGATTGCGCGGTACTTTTCGTAGCGGAGGTTCGTGAGGGTCGCGTCGTCGAGCTGCTCAAGCGTATCGAAGGCATCAAATGCCGAGGACATGACGGCACCGGCGATCTCCTCATGCGACAGGCCCCTATCGTCAACAATGCCGTCGATGATGCCGAGTGCCAACAGATCGGGGGCTGTGAGCTTCAGCGCCTCGGCGGCCTCATTCGCGCGCTCGGTATCCTTCCACAGGATCGACGCACAGGCCTCGGGGCTCACGACCGAATAGGCCGAGCTCGAGAGCATCAGGATGCGGTCGGCCACGGACAGCGCCAGCGCGCCACCAGAGCCGCCCTCGCCTGTCACCACCGAGACAATCGGCGTCTTAAGGCCGCTCATCTCCATGAGATTCTGGGCAATCGCCTCGCCCTGGCCGCGCTCCTCGGCACCGATGCCGCAAAACGCGCCCGAAGTATCGACCAGGCACAGAACCGGTCGACCAAACTTTTCGGCCTGGCGCATCAGGCGACGCGCTTTGCGGTAGCCCTCGGGATGCGCCATGCCAAAGTTGCGACGCATGCGCTCTTTGGTCGTGGTACCGCGCTCGATGGCGATGACCGTTACGGGGCGTCCGTCTTTCCAGCCAATGCCAGCCACCACAGCGGCGTCGTCGCCAAAGTAACGGTCGCCGTGCAGCTCCACAAATCCATCCAGGCCCAGCGAGACCATCTCACCCGCCGTGGCGCGATCTGCCGAGCGGGTCTGCTTGACAATCTCGAGCGCGGTTTTTGGTGCCGCCGAGCGCTTAAACAAGTGTCCCAACTTTTTGCCGCGGCGACCCGCATGCACGATTTCATGCGGTGCCCCCAGGCCAGGCGCGTGCCCTTCGTGCAGCGCCAGCAGCTCGCCTACCGTGAGCGCAATCTCGCCACGCGGAACAACGGCATCGCAAAAGCCGTGCTCCAGCAAAAACTCGGAGCGCTGGAATCCCTTGGGCAGACGCTTGTGCATGTTCTGCTCGATCACGCGCGGGCCGGCAAATGCCGTCAGGGCATCGGGCTCGGCCAGGATAATGTCGCCTTCCATGGCAAAGCTCGCGGTTACGCCTCCGGTCGTGGGATCGGTGAGCACCGTGATATACAGGCCGCCCGCCTCGCTGTGGCGCCTAACCGCCGCAGAAATCTTGGCCATCTGCATAAGCGATGTCACGCCCTCTTGCATGCGCGCACCGCCCGAAACGGTAAAGCCGACGACCGGCAATCCCAGCTCGATCGCGCGTTCAAAGACGCGACAGATCTTTTCGCCCACCACGGAACCCATCGAGCCCATCATAAAGTTGGCATCCATAAAGAAGAGCGCGGTATCGCAGCCGCAGATTTTGCCCCTGCCGCACACAACGGCATCGCGCTCGCCCGAACGTTCGCAAGCGCTCTTAAGCTTGTCGGCATAACCGGGAAACGAGAGGAAGTCCTCTGACGCCAGTTCGGCATCCCACTCCTCAAACGTGCCCTCGTCGACCGTCATGCGCATGCGCGCGCGACCGCTCACGCGAAAGTGTTTACCGCAGCGAGGGCAGACCTCGAGGTTGTCGTGCAGGCGCGCCTCATCGATCACGCGGCGGCACTCCGGGCACTTGATAAACACGTGGCGCGCGGGAAACTCGGCGCACGACTCGGTTATCGGCCCCTCGAGGACGTTGACCGTCTTCGCTTTTCTATTCATCAGCATAGAGATGCCCCATCAGATCGGTGTGATACATGCCCGACAAGAACTCGTCGTTTGCCAGCACGTCGAGCTGAAGCTCGCTGTTTTCGCTCACGCCCTCAATCACGAGCTCGCCCAGGGCCGAACGCATCTTGCGAATGGCGCCGTCACGCGTGGGCGCACACACGATGAGCTTGCCAAGCATGGAGTCGTAGTACGGCGGAACGTTCGCACCGGTAAACATGGCGGAATCCCAGCGCACGCGCGGACCACCCGGCACACGCAACGCGGTGACCGTTCCGCATGACGGCAGAAAGCCCGGCGTTTCGGCATTGATGCGGCACTCCATGGCGTGGTTGCGGACCGGCATGTCCTCCTGCTCAAAGGGCAGAGGCTGGCCGGCTGCCACGCGCAGCTGCCACTTGACCAAGTCGGTATCGGTCACAAACTCCGTAACCGGATGCTCCACCTGCAAGCGCGTGTTCATTTCCATGAAGTAGAAACTGCCGTCGTCCGAATACAGGAACTCGATGGTACCGGCTCCTTCGTAGCCGACGGCACGAGCCAGGTCACGCGCTGCTTTGTGCATGCGAGCACGAATGTCGTCGCGTCCGTCGAGGCACGGCGCGGGGCTCTCCTCGATCAGCTTTTGGTTGCGACGCTGAACCGAGCACTCGCGCTCGCCGAGCGAAAACACATGGCCCTGCTTATCGGCCATAATCTGCACCTCGACATGGTGCGCCGGCGCGACGAACTTCTCCATGTAGCACTCGCCGTCGCCAAAGACAGCCTCGCCCTCGGCACGTGCCTCGATGAACGCCTTTGCCGCATCCTCCACGCGCTCGACCTTGCGAATGCCGCGACCGCCACCGCCGGCGCGCGCCTTAATAAGCACGGGGCAGCCAATGCGCTCGGCCTCGGCCGTTGCCTCCTCGGGACTTTTGAGCAAATCGCAGCCCGGCACGATGGGCACGCCCGCCGCGGCGGCCGTTCGACGCGCGGCGTCCTTGTCGCCCATGCTGTCGATCACCTTGGCCGAAGGACCGACAAACGCCAGGCCATACTTGTCGCAGTCGCGCACGAAGCTCGCCTTCTCGGAGAAAAAGCCATAGCCGGGATGAATTGCCTTTGCCCCCGACTTCACGGCACAGGTGAGCACGGCATCGTCGTTGAGGTAGCTCTCGGCAAGACGCGGGCCGCCGATGCAATACGCCTCGTCGGCAAGCTGCACGTGCAGCGCGTCCGCATCGGCCGTGGAATAAACGGCGACGGTCTTGATGCCCATATCGCGGCACGCGCGGATAACACGGACCGCGACTTCTCCGCGGTTGGCGATGAGCACTTTGTCGAACATGAAGCCTTCCTTAACTTTCGTGCATGAGTGCAAAAGACATATCGGCGCGGCAGCAAACCTCACCGTTGACGCTCGCGGTACCCGTCGCAAAGCGGAACGGCCCGCGCGCACGCGTGATGGAGCACACCAGATCCACCGTGTCGCCCGGGCGCACCGGACGCTTAAAGCGCACCTTGTCCAGACTCGTGTAGAACGGCGTCGCGCCGCTCGCCTCCTCATCGCCCATCAGCAGCACGCAGCAGTTCTGGGCGAGCATCTCGCACTGAATCACGCCGGGGACGACCGGGTTTCCCGGAAAATGCCCCTGCAAAAAGTACTCGTCGCCCGTAATCGTGATCTTGCCGTGGGCCTCGTCGCCCACCAGCTCGGCTTCGTCGAGCAAAAGCATCGGCTCGCGATGCGGCAACAGCTTCTTGAGCTCTTCTTTGTTCATGGATATCACCTATCCGATCCTCATAAGACAGCTGCCGAACTCCACGAGGTCGCCGTCGGCCACGCAGATCTCAAGCACCTCGCCATCCGCCTCGGCCGTCACCTCGTTGAGAACCTTCATGGCCTCGATGATGCAGAGGGTCTCGCCGGCCTTGACCTTGGAGCCCACGCGCACAAACGGCTCGTCGCCCGGCGCTGGGGCAGCATAGAAAACGCCGACCATGGGAGCAGTCACCTCGGTGCCCTTAGGCTCCGGCGCGGCGGCAGGTGTCTGCGCGGCGGGTTCCGGTGCGGCAGGCGCGACTGTGGGAGCTGTAACTTGAGCGGCCATGGCACTCGGCACGGGCATGGGCACGGCAACCGGCTGCGCCGCACTCGCGCGCTCGAGCTCGACCGCGGTGCCATCGGGCTCCTCAACACGCACGCGCGTGAGGCCGCGGTCCTCCATAACATCAGCTATCTCGGCAAGTCTTTTGGAATCCATGCTCTAGCTCCTTGCATATCTACGCAGCGCGATGGCGGCGTTGTGCCCGCCAAAGCCCAGGTTGGTCGAAAGCGCCCAGGTAAGGTCGGCGCGAACCGCACGATTAGGCGTGTAATCAAGATCGCAGGCGGGATCGGGCGTGTGGTAGTTAATGGTCGGGGGCACCACGCCCTGCTCGAGCGCCATGGCACAGGCCATGACCTCGATGGCCCCCGTGGCACCGATCATGTGCCCCGTCATCGACTTGGTCGACGAGACGTGCGCGGCGCGTGCCGCGTCCTCGCCGAGTGCACGCTTAATGCCCGCCGTCTCGGACGAATCGTTGAGTTTAGTCGAGGTGCCGTGAGCGTTGATGTAGAGGCCCTCGGAAGGCTTAACGTCGCCCTCGGCCACCGCCAGCGATATCGCACGGGCAATGCCGGCAGCCTCGGGATCGGGGCTCGTGATGTGATAGGCATCATCGGTGTTGCCGTAGCCCACGACCTCGGCATAAATGTGCGCACCGCGCGCCTGCGCATGTTCCATGCTCTCGAGCACGAGCACGCAGGCGCCCTCGCCCATCACAAAGCCGTCGCGATTCGCATCGAACGGACGACAAGCCGTCGCAGGATCGGGATTGGTAGTGAGTGCACGGCAGGACGTAAAGCCCGCAACGGCATCGGGGATGATGGCCGCCTCGGCACCGCCGGCGAGAATCGCATCGGCATAGCCATGCTTGATGGCGCGGAACGCCTCGCCCACGGCATGGGCCGAGGTCGCGCACGCGGTCACCACGGGCAGGGTCGGGCCTTTTGCCTTGTGGCGGATCGCGATATTGCCCGAAGCCATATTGGGAATCATCATCGCAATCATGTAAGGCGATGCGCGGCGGGGCCCACGGTCGGCAATCGTATGGACGTTGTCGACAAGCGTCTGCATGCCGCCCACGCCTGAACCCACGTAGACGCCCAGGCGCTCGCGATCGATGGCGCCTTCGACATCAAAGCCCGCATCGTGCATGGCCTCGTCCGACGCCGCCAGTGCAAACTGAACGCAGGGGTCTAAGTGCTTGGCATCGTGCTTGCCAAAGTAGTCGTTGCCGTCAAAGCCCTTGACCTCGGCCGCCACCTTGACGGCAAACGCATCCGTATCGAAGTGCGTAATCGGGCCGATGCCACAGGTCCCGGCACACATGGCCGCCCAGGTGGCAAGCGCGGTGTTGCCAAGCGGCGACACGGCACCGATGCCGGTGATTACAACTCTCTGTTCCATCATGCTCTCCTCATCCAAGCCGTTCTTCGGCCCTGGTTTCTACATCGCCATTCCGCCGTCGACGCGCACGACCTCACCCGTAATGTAGGCAGCCGCATCACTCGCCAAAAAGCGCACCACGCCGGCCACTTCCTCGGGGCGTGCCATGCGCTTAAGGGGAATCTGTTCCTCGGTTGCCGCACGCACCTTCTCCGAGAGCTTTGCCGTCATATCTGTCTCGACAAACCCGGGAGCGACCGCATTAACCCTCACGCCGCGGGGCGCAAGCTCGCGTGCCACCGCCTTGGTAAGCCCTATCACGCCCGCCTTGGAGGCAGCGTAGTTGGCTTGCCCGGCATTGCCCATTAGGCCCACGACCGAGCTCATGTTGATGACGCAACCGCCGCGCTGACGCATAAAGGTCTTGGTGAGCGCGCGCGTCGTGTTGAACGTGCCCTTGAGATTGACATCGAGCACGCGGTCGAAGGCATCGTCGCCCATACGCATGAGCAGGCCATCGCGGGTGATGCCGGCGTTGTTGACAAGCGCCCAAATGGAGCCAAAGTCGTTGAGGACCGTCTCCACGCACGCGTTGACGGCATCGGGCTCGGCCACGTCACATTGATATGCGCGCGCCGTGGCGCCAGCCGCCTCGCAGGCTTCGCACGTCTCACGCGCCGCATCGACGCCGCCGGCATAGATGACGGCGATATCAAAGCCGTCCTCCGCCAGGCCCACGGCACAAGCGCGACCGATACCGCGCGAGGCGCCCGTGACCAGCGCCACGCGACGCGAGTCGATGCGCTCGAGCGCGCCGTTGTTCAAGTTGCCCATGTCATTCCTTTCGGGTTACAGCCCTATGGGCTATGCGAGCTCGTTGGCAATAGCTGCGACCTGTTCTGCCGTTTCGCACGAATACACGCGAACGTCGCTCAACGTACGCTTGACCAAGCCGGACAGCGTTTTGCCAGGGCCGACCTCAATAAACGTATCGATGCCTTGATCCTGCAGAGCATGCAGCGTGTCGACCCAGCGCACGGCATGACTCACCTGGTTGGCAAGCATCTCCGCTGCCGCCTGCGGGTCGGCCGGATAGGGCGCCGCTGTCATATTTGCCATAACAGGAATGAGCAGCGGGGACGGCGCGTGACCGGCCTCTATATATGCAGCAAGGCCACAGGTCGCCTCGGCCATATAGGGGCTATGGAATGCACCCGACACCGCGACCTTCATGGCGCGACCGCCAGCCTCTTTCACTAGAACGTCGAGCTCCTGCAGCGCCTCGGGCGCTCCGGCCACAACCGTCTGCTGGGGGCTGTTGTAGTTGACCGGCCAGCAGTCCTCGCCGGCCTGTTTTGCCAAGCCCTCGACCTGCGCCGCATCGAGTTTGATGACGGCGCGCATGCCGCCGGGGTGACGCTCGGCCGCCGTGGCCATCAATGCCGCGCGCTCACATACGAGCTCAAAACCCGCTCGCGTATCGAATGCCCCCGCAAAGGTGAGTGCAGCGACCTCGCCCAGCGAGAATCCCGCACAGGCGGCAGGCACCACGCCGCGCTCGCGCAGGGCGACGGCGACAGCCAAGTCGTGCACGAACACGCAAGGCTGCGTGTTCTCGGTCTGCGAGAGCTCCTCCTTGGAGGCGCTCCGGCACTGCTCGCTGGTCCCCGGGCGCACCTCGTCGGCAATGGCGAACACCTCGGCAGCCGCCGGCGATGCTTCGATGAGGTCGACGCCCATCGCGGGGTGCTGGGCACCCTGACCGGCAAACAGAAACGCTACGCTACCCATGCGGACGCACCCTTCAGGACATGCTCGGCGCCGCCGACCAGATCGTCGACGATTTCGCGAGCGCTCTGGCGCTCGTTGACCATGCCGGCAATCTGTCCGCACAAATACGAACCCTCTTCGTAATTACCGTCCTTTGCCGCCTTGCGAAGCGCACCCGTGCCCATGGCCCCGAGCTCCTCGGGACTTGCGCCCGCCGCCTCGTTCTTGGCATACGCGTTGGTGAAGGGGCTCTTGAGGGCACGAACCGGATGTCCCGTCGAGCGACCGGTCGCGCGCGTCGACGTGTCGCCTGCCTTGAGCACCAGCTCTTTGTACTGTTCGGATACGGTGCACTCGTTTGCGACCAGAAAGCGTGTTCCCACCTGGACGCCGGCAGCGCCGAGCATAAAGGCGGCCGCCACACCGCGGCCATCGGCGATACCGCCAGCCGCGACCACGGGAATATCGACCGCATCGACAACCTGCGGCACCAGTGCCATCGTCGAGGTCTCGCCAATATGGCCGCCTGATTCGGTGCCTTCGGCAACCACGGCGGTGGCCCCGCGACGCGCCACGAGACGCGCCAGCGCCACCGAGGCAACGACCGGGATGACCTTGATGCCCGCCTCGTTCCACGCCTTCATGTACTTGGTGGGATTGCCGGCGCCGGTCACCACAACGGGCACCCGCTCATCAATCACCACTTGTGCGACCTCGTCGACAAACGGGCTCATGAGCATAACGTTGACGCCAAAGGGCTTATCCGTCTTGGCGCGCAGCTCGTGAATCTGATCGCGCAGCCAGTTGGCATCGGCATTCATGGCCGCGATAATGCCTAAGCCGCCCGCCTCGGACACGGCCGATGCCAGCGAGGCGTCAGCAATCCAGGCCATGCCGCCCTGGAACACAGGCTTTTCGATGCCGAGCAGATCGCAGAGAGGAGACTTGAGCATCACTACTTCTCCAATGCCGCCTCGACCGTATCGACGAACTCGCCGACCGTCTTGGGGTTCTCCTCGGTATCGAGCTCAATGCCAAACTCGTCCTCGACGGCAACGAGGATCTCGACGGTACCCAGGCTGTCGAGGCCAATCTCCTCGAGCGTGGACTCGGGCTTCATCTCGACATCGTCAAGGCCGGCGGTCTCGCGGATAACGTCGCAAACGCGCTCGAAGGTCTTCTGATCTGCCATGGTAGTTCTCCTTTGTTTGTGCCCCAGGGGCGTTTTCATTTCCTATGTGCAGCTACTTCCAGCGAAGTAGATAGCCACCTACATCCAAGCCGGCGCCAAATCCAACGAGGGCGATGGTGTCGCCCGCATTCAGTGCGTTGGTGCGCGCCAGCCGATCAAGCGCAAAGGGAATGCAGGCGCTCGAAATATTGCCGGTTTCACGCAACGTTCGGACCACACAGTCGTCCGGCACACCTAAGCGCTTGACCGCCTGGCTCAGGATTCGTTCGTTAGCCTGATGGAATACAAAATGATCGATGTCTTCGACCGCAATGCTCGCATCGCTCGCAAGCTTATGGACCATGTCGCAGATGGCATTGACGCCGAACTTGAACACACGACGACCGTTCATGGACAGCACGCTTTCGCGGTCCTGCGCTGTCTTATACGGCGAGGAGCCCGCCAATCCGGGGACGCGCAGTGTTTCGACGTCAGGCGACGTCAAAAGCTCAACGGCGAGGGGATTCTCTACCCCAGCCTCTATGACCGCAGCACCCGCGCCATCACCAAAGAGCACGCACGTGGCACGGTCGGTCCAGTCGAGCGCGCGCGTCATCTGCTCGGCAGCAACGATAAGCACGCGCCTGGCACGACCGCGGGCGATATAGCCCTCGGCGACATCGAGCGCAAATACGAAGCCGGCACAAGCCGCCGAAACGTCGAAGGCAGGACATGTGGCACCCAGGCGCTCAGCAACGGCGCACGCTTCGGCGGGAACGAGATGATCGCCCGTCGTCGTCGAACAGACGATAAGATCCAGCTGACTCGCATCGATTCCGGACGTCTGGAGCGCTTGCTCGCTCGCTGCCACGGCAAGGTCGTCGAGCGACTCGGTGGTGCACACATGGCGGCTCTTGATGCCCGTGCGGGTAAAAATCCACTCATCCGAGGTATCGAGGAACTCGGACAGCTCGTCATTGGAAACTCTGCGCTTGGGAAGCGCCGAGCCTGTTCCAAGAATCGTGAAACCCATCACTAACCTCCTTTGAGTTGTTGACGTGTTTACATCGACCAAGAGAGGATAGCGCATTCTTCGCTTTGTTGACGTGTTAACATTAAATTGTCCAAATGCGACAAAGGCTTCACATTGTGTCTATCTCTCGACACCATTGCGTCATTCACTTATTCATTAAGGAGGTAGCAGCCGCTATGGATGCCCAATTAACGATAGTCGACGTAACCGGATCGACCAACGATGACCTGCTCGAGGCAGGAAAACAGGGAGCGCCGCACGGCACGGGGCTTGCCGCCCGCGCGCAAACGGCAGGACGCGGCCGACGCGGCCACAAGTGGGATTCAACCGCCGGCAACCTGTTGCTCTCGATTGTCCTACGTCCTCGTGTTAATCCCGCCAAGTACTCTGGCCTTGCCGCCGTCAGCGGCCTAGCGGTGCTCGAGGCGCTCGAGGCGCAAGGTCTTGCTAACGAGATCGGCCTCAAATGGCCCAACGACCTCGTCGCACGAGGACATAAGCTCGGCGGCATCTTGGTCGAGGCGGCTCGTGACAACGAGGGCAAGCCCATTGCCGTCTGCGGCATTGGCGTCAATGTGAACTATGTGCCCTCGGAGGTTCCCGATGGCGGCCTGCCGGCAATCGGTCTGTCAGACCTCAACGAGAATGTTCCCACCGTCGATGTCCTACTCAAGGAGGTCTATCACACCGTCGTAAACGCTGTGGACGCGTGGGCAGATCTGCTCAACGCCATGGAAGAAGACGCTGGTCCGATCGCGCCCGTCCACGATGATTATGTCGCTCATCTCAATTGGATTGGGGAGCAAGTTATCGCCCGTTCCCCTGCCGGTGACGAGCTGGCACGTGGCATCTTTCAAACGGTCGATACCTTTGGTCGCGCGTGCATCGAGACGGAAGACGGCTTGCGATCCTTCCATTTTGAGGAGGCATCGCTGCGTTCCATGGGTAAATAAGGCGCCACAGCCACCCGCTCGACAGCATTACCCGGTCCCCCAAGGCCATCATGCAAAACAAAAGAGCCCCGCTACCGTAATGGCAGCGGGGCTCTGTAAGCTATGAGCGATATCGCTTAGAGCTTGATGTCGATGTCGACGCCAGCGGGGAGGTCGAGACGCATGAGCGAATCAACAGTGCCCGAGGTGGGGTCGAGGATGTCGATGAGGCGCTTGTGGGTGCGCATCTCGAACTGCTCACGGGAGTCCTTGTTCACGTGCGGCGAGCGGATAACCGTGTACAGGTTGCGCTCGGTGGGCAGGGGGACAGGACCGGAAACGCGAGCGCCGGTCTTCTGAGCGGTCTCGACGATGAGCTTCGCGGACTGATCGACGACCTCGTGATCATAGCCCTTGAGGCGAATGCGGATCTTCTGGGTAGCCAACTTAAACCTCCAAAGAGTGCGAGAGATGTTCTCGCGGATTACGTAACAGGGAGCTCGAACTTAGGCGTTCTTGCTCATGACCTCGTCCACGATGGACTTGGGCGCGGGCTCATAAGAGTCGAACTGCATCGTGTAGGATGCACGGCCCTGGGTCTGGGAGCGAAGGTCGGTAGCGTAACCGAACATCTCGCCCAGCGGCACCTTGGCACGGATGAGCTTGCTGTTCTTGCGATCCTCCATGCCCTCGATCTTGCCGCGGCGACCGGAGAGGTTGCCCATAACGTCGCCCATGTACTGCTCGGGGGTCTCGACCTCGACAGCCATGATCGGCTCGAGCAGCTGCGGATCGGACTTCTTGAGGGCGTCCTTGATAGCCATGGAACCGGCGATCTTAAAGGCGGCCTCGGAGGAGTCGACCTCGTGGTAAGAACCGTCGAACAGGGTGACCTTGACGTCGAGGACCGGGAAGCCGGCGATAACACCGGTGTTCAGGGCCTCCTGGATGCCCTTGTCGATGGACGGGATGTACTCCTTGGGCACGACGCCGCCGACGATAGCGTTGACGAACTCGTAGCCGAAGCCCTCCTCCATCTTCTCGAGCTTGATGACGGCGTGGCCGTACTGACCGCGACCACCGGACTGACGGACGAACTTGCCCTCAGCCTTCTCGACGTCGTGACCAGCGGTCTCGCGGTAGGCAACCTGGGGCTTACCAACGTTAGCGTCAACCTTGAACTCACGGAGCAGACGGTCGACGATGATCTCGAGGTGCAGCTCGCCCATGCCGGCGATGATGGTCTGGCCGGTCTCGTGGTTGGTGGACACCTGGAAGGTCGGGTCCTCCTCGGCGAGCTTGGTCAGAGCCAGGGACATCTTGTCCTGCTCGGCCTTGGTCTTGGGCTCAATGGCAACGTCGATAACGGGCTTAGCGAACTCGATCTTCTCGAGGACGATCTCCTTGCCCTCGGCGCACAGGGTGTCACCGGTGGTGGAGTTCTTGAAGCCGACGCAAGCGACGATGTCGCCGGCGGCAGCGTCGTCACGGTCGATACGCTCGGCGGCGTTCATCTCGAGAATGCGGCCGAGGCGCTCGCGCTGACCGTTGGAAGCGTTGACCACGTAGGAGCCGGACTCAGCGCGGCCGGAGTAAACGCGGACGTAGGTGAGCTTACCGACGAACGGGTCGGTCATGATCTTGAAGACCAGGCCGGAGAAGGGCTCGTCGAAGGAAGGATGACGCTGGATCTCCTCGCCGGTGTCCGGATCGGTACCGGTGACGGCCTCAACGTCGAGCGGGCTGGGCAGGTAGTCGACGACAGCGTCGAGCAGCTCCTGGACGCCCTTGTTCTTGTAGGCGGAGCCCACGAAGACGAGGTTAAGCTCGTTGGCCAGAACACCCTTGCGCAGAGCAGCCTTGAGCTCCTCGACGGTGAAGTCCTCCTCCATGAGGATCTTCTCCATGAGCTCGTCGTCAAAGCTGGCAGCAGCGTCGAGGAGCTCCTCGCGCTTGGTGGCAGCGATGTCGGCAAACTCAGCCGGGATCTCGTCCATCGGCTCGGGGTAGGTCATGCCCTTCTCGTCGGCCTTGAAGTCCCATGCAGTCATGGTGACGAGGTCGATGACGCCCCAGAAGTTGTCCTCGGCGCCCATCGGGACCTGAGCGGCCACGGCGTTAGCGTCGAGACGATCCTTCATGGTCTCGATAGCGTTGAAGAAGTCAGCGCCCACGCGGTCATACTTGTTGATGAAGGCGATGCGGGGGACGTTGAAGGTGGAAGCCTGACGCCAAACGGTCTCAGACTGGGGCTGAACGCCGGCAACGGCGTCGAAGACGGCGACAGCACCATCGAGGACGCGCAGGCAGCGCTCGACCTCGGCGGTGAAGTCAACGTGGCCCGGGGTGTCGATGATCTGGATGCGGTAGTCCTTACCGTCCTTGTTCCAGAAGCACGTGGTAGCAGCGGAGGTAATGGTTACGCCGCGCTCCTGCTCCTGAACCATCCAGTCCATGGTGGCAGCGCCCTCATGAACCTCACCGATCTTGTGGGTCTTACCGGTGTAGTAAAGAATACGCTCGGTCGTGGTGGTCTTACCGGCATCGATGTGGGCCATGATGCCGATGTTACGGGTATCGGAAAGCTTGTACTTAGGCTTAGCCATGTTAGTTCCTTACCTTAACTTACCAACGATAGTGAGAGAACGCGCGGTTGGCCTCGGCCATCTTGAAGACGTCCTCACGCTTCTTGACGGAAGCGCCCAGGCCGTTGGAAGCGTCGAGAATCTCGTTGGCGAGACGCTCGGCCATGGTCTTCTCCTTGCGAGCGCGGGAGAAGTTGACGATCCAGCGGATACCCAGAGCGGTGGAACGACGGGAGTTGACCTCCATCGGGACCTGATAGGTAGCGCCACCGACACGCTTGGGCTTAACCTCGAGCGTGGGCTTGACGTTGTCCATAGCCTTCTTGAAGGTAGCGAGAGCGTCGCCACCCTCGGACTTCTCGGCAACGATCTCGAAAGCGGTGTAAACGATGCGCTCAGCGGTGGCCTTCTTGCCGTCAAGAAGGACCTTGTTGATGAGCTGAGTCACCAGGCGGTTGTTGTAAACGGCGTCAGGCTGAACCTCACGACGATTAGCTGCTGCACGACGCGGCATGTGAAATCTCCTTAAGTGTCTACCGTGCGGCGCTCAAGACGGCACACGGCGAAAGTATCAAAACGTTATCTGGCTTATTTAGCCTTGGGGCGCTTAGCACCGTACTTGGAACGGGCCTGCATACGGTTCTGGACCGGAGCAGCGTCGTAGGCGCCACGGATGACGTGATAACGGACACCAGGGAGGTCACGGACACGACCGCCGCGGACGAGCACGATGGAGTGCTCCTGCAGGTTGTGGCCCTCACCCGGGATGTAAGCAGTAACTTCGATGCCGTTGACAAGGCGAACACGGGCAACCTTACGAAGAGCCGAGTTCGGCTTCTTGGGGCTCGTGGTGAAGACGCGGGTGCACACGCCGCGCTTCTGGGAGTTGTGCTGCAGAGCAGCGTTCTTGGACTTCTTGGGCACGGAACGACGGCCCTGGCGAACCAGCTGGTTAATAGTAGGCAAAGCGTACTCCTTCTCGAATGATTCCAGCTTTCTGTAAAGTGCAACGGCTTGAATCGAGGGGTCAGCATCCCCCTACGAAACACGCAGTTCGATAGGATACGTGGCGTTAGCTGTGCCGTCAACAGACCACGCCGCCGGGCGTATCCCAAAATTGGCACATTTCCGCAAAGCCTACACAAAAGGAATCCCCTCCTGTGCGCGCTGGCGGATCCCCGGCCCGGGCGGCCCGCTGTTTAAGTTTGCTGCTCTACAGTCCTGCGCAAGACGGAAAGCACATTAAGTGCTTTC